>JAFGKO010000289.1 GCA_016928525.1 Anaerolineales bacterium
ATACAATTGGGGTGCACTGGACAAGGTTGGGTTTGCCAGAGAAGGAACGTCAGCATCTACCTCACCGAAGTCTGGAGCACCCCAGTCTGTAACCATGACTGAGGTCACATTGAAATGGCCTACAAGAAAGATGAGAATGCCATTCTTACGGCTTTCATCGATGATGAAAATTCCGCTACAGGGTTTTTCTGCCATTCAGTTTGCCCAGTTCCCCACATTCCTTGACACCGATCTGCGAAAATGATATTCTTGTTTTGAAAGCGTTTGCAAAAGCCCAGTTTTCAATAGCGCTAATATGACGGCTTTGTTCGCCAGTTTTTTTGGTGGCTTTTTGAAAACGCTTACAATTCTATGAACAACGAGAACTCCTCCCCGAAAAAGAGACATAGTGTCACCATCACGGACGTAGCGCGTGCTGCAGATGTGTCCTGTGCGACGGTATCGCGCGTCCTGAGTGGGTACGAGTTTGTACGAGAAACCACGCGCAACCGCGTGATGGAAGCGGTAAAGCGACTGGGTTATGTCGCCAACTTGCAGGCGCGCAGTTTGGCAAGTGGGCGCTCTCAGTTTATTGGGCTGCTCGTGCCGAATCTGGATAACGGCTATGTCGGCACAATTACACAGGGCATCGATCAAGAGTTGGCACAAGCCAACTACGACCTGATGTTATACACGAGCCACCACTACCCAGACAGAGAAGCGCTCTATGTCAGTGCCATCGCTAGCGGACTGACAGATGGCCTGCTGCTGATCTCCCCGCTGGTTCCAGCAACCTATCTGGACGCGCTGCGTGAGCAAAATTTCCCGTACATTCTGATCGATCAGAGGGACGCCACAGAAAACAGCAGTGTTGTTGAAGCAACCAATTGGCAAGGCGCATATGAAGCCACATGTTACCTGAGCCAGTTGGGCCACACGCGGATAGCCTTTATTACGGGCTCGCTCGTTGTCCGAAGCGCCGTAGACCGACTGCGAGGCTACAAAGCAGCCCTGGCCAATTGCGACATTCCCGTCAGGGAAGAATTGGTCATCGAAGGTGATTTCCAGCAGCAAACCGGTTACGAGGCCACCAAGAGTCTGTTGCAGAGCGTAGATCCTCCCCCAACGGCCATCTTTGCATCCAACGATCTGTCAGCTTTTGGCACGATGGATGCTGCACGCGAATGTGGCCTCGGTATTCCTGACGACATCTCCATCATTGGCTTTGATGATATTCCTCAGGCGTCTTTCGTCTATCCCAAGCTAACAACGGTTCGCCAACCGCTCGAACAAATGGGGAAAGTCGCCGCAAAGATGCTACTGGAGCGAATCGAGGATCAGAGCCGTCTGCCACAACGAGTTACACTGGCGACGCAACTCGTCATTCGCGATTCGTGCGGACCGTATCAGGATAAGCACAGGAAACACGTTGAAAAGAACAGGAGGCAGCCCACTGCAAACGAATTAACACCATTTTCACCCTAAATCTGATTAACCAAACCGTTTCGCAGTCGTTTAGAAAATCCCGGAGGAAAAAATGTCTCAGGAAATAAGCCGCCGCGATTTCATGAAGCTAATAACTACTACAGGCACAGGCTTGTTCGTGCTTGGGCCCATGGGGCTAATGCCCTTGCCCGATGGGCCAGCCGCTCAAGTGGGGGGCACTTTCCCTCGCGAGGAGACTCTGATCGCCAGAATCCTCACCGGGCGTGTGGGTACACCCGACAACTTCAACCAATGGGTTGGCTGGAAAAACCAGGACCGCGGTATGCAGAACCTGGCTGACGAGCCGCTCTGGTCGGTAGACTTTGCCACCGGCAATATCATCAATGGCGTTGCCGCTGGCGACCCGGTGTACAACGAAGATTTCACAAGCCTCACGATCCCGCTGCGCCAGGGCGTCACCTGGTCGGATGGCGAGCCCTTCACCGCTGCCGATGTGGTCTATACGGTCGAAAGTCTGATCCAACATGAGGACTTCAACGCCCACAACTTCATGGTGGATAACGTCGAGTCGGTGACTGCGGACGATGATTACACAGTCACATTTCGACTCATGCAGCCCAACTCGCGCTTCCACACCACCTTCCTCGACCGCTGGGGATGCACCCGCATCTTCCCCAAGCACATCTTTGAGCAGCAAGAAGACCCGACCCTGTTCGATTTCAATCCGTATGTCGGCTGCGGCCCGTACAAGATCCACAGCTATGATCCCCAAGGTAGCTGGACGGCCTGGGAAAAGCGTGAAGATTGGGACCATAGCCCGACCGGCATCATGTATGGTGAGCCCCAGCCCAGGTACATCATCTATCAGTACTTCGAAAACGAAGGCGCGCAGATCCTGGCGCAATTGACGCACCAACTAGATGTGGCGGAACTCTCGGCTGATGCTCTCAAGGCGCTGTTGTTGCAGTCAAGCACCTCCCGCGCCTACCAGCCCACCTTCCCCTTCGTGGTCAACAACGACCCCTGCATCACCGGCATCACGTTCAACACCGCGCGGCCGCCTTTCGATAACGTCGATGTCCGCTGGGCCCTCACTTTGGCGATTGATATCGTCGAGTTCACGGGCATCGCCGTCGATTCCTCGGGCACCTTAAGCCCCGTGCACGTCCCGCACCTTGGCCCATACCCTGCGGATTACATCGGCCCGATGCAAGACTGGCTGACGGCCTTCACCATCGATATCGGCGATGGCGAGACTTTTGCACCGTATGATCCCACCGCGCCGCAGCGCGTCGCAGACTATGCCAGGAGCCG
>JAFGKO010000290.1 GCA_016928525.1 Anaerolineales bacterium
GAGGCTTACACCGAAGGCCGCGACGAAAAAGACTGGGTGGAATATTGTTTATCGGTTTGGCGGTCATCCCGTTTTCCCGATTTACCGACACTGGATGAATTTACCGAGAAAAACCTGGGTGCCTGGAGCAACCCGGTCACCAAGCCGGCGATTGCCTTCGAGGATTTCCGCCGCGACCCGCAGAAATATCCGCTCAACACGCCCAGCGGCAAGATCGAGATCTTCTCCAAACAACTCTATGACTTTGGAAAACTAGACGAAGTGCCTCCCATCCCGAAATACATTCAAGAGTGGGAATCTCCATTCCCATGTCATTGCGAGGAGCATCCTGAGCGAAGGCGCGGTCTTGGCGCCGAAGTCGAAGGGCAGCGACGAAGCAATCTCTCTCTCGAAAAAATGTCATTGCGAGGAGCGGGTTATGCGGCGAAGCAATCTCCCGTTAAACGGGACGCACTGACGCTCGAGGAGATTGCTTCGGGCAAAGAACGCCATCGCAATGACACCTACCCTTTGCAAGCCATCGGCCACCACTCCCTGGCCCGCGTCCACTCCACCCACGACAACAACGACTGGCTGGGCGAAGCCTTCCCGCAGCGCGTCTTCATCAACCCGCTCGACGCAACCGAGCGCGGCATCTACGACGGCGACCTGGTCCGCGTGTGGAACGAGCGCGGCGAACTGGTCATTCCTGCTCGCATCACCCCGCGCATCTTGCCCGGCGTGGTGGATATCCCGCAAGGCGCGTGGTGGAATCCGGACAAAAACGGTGTGGACTTCGGCGGCTGCGTCAATGTGCTGACCTCCGAACGCTGGACGCCCTATGCCTTCGGCACGGCACAGCATACGATTATGGTACAGGTTGAACGTTACAGGTTGAAGGTTGAAGGATGACCGCCCAGCCGCCTTGACCTTTCAACCTTAAACATTCAACTTTCAACGCCTATGACCTACGCTTTCACTTTTGACGCTTCCGCCTGCACTGGCTGCAAAGCCTGCCAGATTGCCTGCAAGGACAAGAACAACTTGCCGGTCGGTGTGCTTTGGCGGCGGGTATATGAGGTTTCGGGCGGTTCATGGCAGAGACAGGGTGGTGCCTGGGCAACGGATGTCTTCGCCTACAACCTGACGGTGGCCTGCAACCACTGCGTGCATCCCAAATGCGCGGGTGTGTGTCCCACCGATGCGTATGTTCAACGCGAAGATGGGATCGTTTACATCGACGAGTCCAAGTGCATCGGTTGTGGATACTGCGCCTGGGCCTGTCCCTACACTGCGCCACAGTACAACCCCGAAGCAGGACACATGTCAAAGTGCAATTTTTGTATGGATAATATCGATGCAGGTTTGCCACCCTCTTGCGTAGCGGCCTGTCCGATGCGGGCGCTGGATTTTGTAGAGATTAGAGAGCAGGAAGTTGAGAGCAGTGACCAGTTATCAGTAACCAATTACCAGTTGTGGTCGCTTCCAGCCAGTGAACATCCATTTCCATTGCCGAATTTTTCCCGCACCGAACCACATTTAGAGATCAAGCCGCACAAGGCAATGGAAAACTCATTAGAAAAAGCAGTTTCAAACCGGGAAGAGATCAAGCCGGCAAAAAACAAAAGTGAATTGTCACTGGTCGCTTTTACTTTGCTTAGCCAGATAGCGGCAGGGATGGCAATGCTTTCATTTTTTTCTAGGCCATTATCCATATCGCTGCTCATTGCAATTGGTGGGCTGATCAGCGCCGGCGGGTTGGTGTCGTTCCTGCATCTCGGTACCAAGAAAAATGCCTGGCGGGCAGTGATGCACTTGCAAAAATCGTGGTTCAGCCGCGAGATTTTGATGCTCGGGCTGTTTGGGGGAAGCTGGCTCGTCTCCCTGGCGAGGCCGGGGATGGGAAAACTGCCGTTTGCACTCTGCGGTATCGGGCTGGTCTACAGCATGGCGCAGGTGTACCGGCTGCGCAGCGTCCCGGCCTGGGATACGAACCGGACGTTGCTGGCCTTCGTCATCAGCACCATATTGTTGGGCGGGCTTGGATTAGAGGTCGTTGATGTTTGTGTAGCTGTTCCCGAAGTTGGAGAGCCGCATACGGCCCTGGTTGTAGCCATTGGTCTGATCGTCGCGTTGCTGTTGGCGCTGGCAGAACGAAATCATGCTTATAAAAAGGCAGGCAGGCTCAGGCTTGGTTTGATCGGATTGGGCTTGATCGGAGTGCTGGGAATATATTTTACCCCGGACCCAGTGGGGAGGTGGATCGCCATCCCGGTCTTTTTAATCATCCTGGCTGAAGAAGCGATAGGGCGCTGGTTGTTTTACGAGCAACCGCGCCAACGACTCTTGTAAAAAATGACAGCCACTTTTGCGAAGCACCCTCGAAAGGGGCCCAAGTGACTGCCATTTCATAAACTTGAAATCTACCGTTACAGTTTACTCTTTTATTTTTTCAGGCGCATCCAGAACCTGATCCACTACCCCGTAATCGACCGCAGCCTGGGCGTCCAGGTAGAAATCCCGGTCGGAGTCGTGTTCGATCTCCTCTTCCGATTTCCCAGTGTGTTTGGCCAGGATGCCTGTGAGCAAGGCTTTCAGGCGCAAGATCTGCTTGGCCTGGATTTCGATATCCGTGGCCTGGCCCTGTGCGCCGCCCAGCGGCTGGTGCAAGTGGATAGTGGCGTTCGGTAGCGCATAGCGGCGGCCTTTCGTTCCGGCGGTCAGCAAAACGGTCCCGAAGGAAGCGGTCACGCCCACGGCTACGGTGCTGATCGGGTTCGAAATCATCTGCATCGTGTCGTAGATCGCCAGCCCGGCATAGATGACGCCGCCCGGAGAATTAATGTACATCTGGATTTCTTTATCAGGGTCTTCGTGATTCAAGAACAATAATTGGGCAACGATCACATTAGCCACCTGATCGTCGATGGGTGTGCCCAGGAAGATAATGCGTTCCCTCATCAAACGGCTGAACACGCTGATTTCGCGGTCGCCGTAAGGCGTCGTTTCATGAACGCCGGGGTAGACATTTTTGAAATTAGGTATCATGATTTTCTCCTTAAATTCCTGTGTCAATCATACCCGAATACTGTTGGAAATTCGTTAATTTTGCCAATGAAATATATCGGGGCGGCACATTGTGTCGCCCCGATTGGGTCATTCTGTTTCAGCTTTTTGGGTCGTCCCTTTTTTGCTTGCGGACTTGGGCTTGGTCTCTGCTGATTTTATCGGTGCGGACTGCTTAGCCTTCGTCTCTCCTTCAGCCTTTTTCTCTGCGCTCTTGCTTGCCTTTTTACCTGCTGAGGCCTTCTTCGGTTTTTCTACAGTTTCGGTCTCTTCCGGCTTATACTCGCCTGTGGCAATGGCCTTGATGCGCTCCAGCGTGCGGCGCGTGATCAGGCGGTTGGCCGATTCCATCGCAATGGCTTCCGCCATTTGCTGTTGACCCTTCTTGCCACCGCGCATCTTGCTAAAATCCATACCCTGGTATTGCAACTCTGTCAGCGCCTGGCCGAATTCATTTTGCAGGGCGCTATCGTCTACTTCGATTTTCTCTCCACGAGCCAGTTGGTCCAGGATGAGTGAGCGCTCCAGGCGCTTGATAGCGACCGGTTTGGCTTCCTCTTCCAGGAACTGCTCCTGCGTGGTCTGGCGCATTTTGAAGTAGGTTTCGAGATCGAGACCCTGTTGCGACAGGCGCTGGCGCAAATCATCGACCACATGCTCGGCCTCGTGTTCCACTACCTGCGGCGGATACTTGATGATCGCGCCGGCCTTGATCTTGTCGATCAATTCAAGGTAGTATTCGTCATCATATTCAGCCTTCGCGCGGGTTTCCAGGTCCTTTTGAAGTGTTTCTTTCAGTTCTTCTAGCGTTTCATATTGACCGGTCATCTTGGCCAGTTCATCATCCAACTCGGGCAGGGTCATGCTGCGCACGGTCTTCATGGTCACTTCGAAGTTGACCGTTTCACCGCGCAGCGATTCGTCCGAATCATCTTTTGAGAATTTGTGCTTGACGGTTTTGCTTTTGCCGGGGTTCATGCCGATCAGTTCCTTCGAAAAACCCGGATAAGGCCACTCGTCATCCCTGGCCTCCTTGCGGACAACTAGCGCATACCCGCTGCGGGAAAGAGCTGCTGCGCGGTCTTCTTCGTCCTTGGGTTTGGCGCGCTCGCCTTTGACATCTACCAGCACGTAATCGTCAATCTCAACTGCGCGTTCCACGGTCTCGGTTGTGGCATACATGCGGCGGAATTCATCTAGAGCCGCATCCAGCTCCTTTTTACCAGGAGCAGAATACTTGTACGGCAGACGAATCGAGCGGTAATCACCCAGGTCGATTTCAGGAGCCAGTGGCACGCGGAAGATCAGTTTGGGCGGGTCCAACTCTTCGATCTTTTCCAGGGAACCTGCTGCAGCTGGCTTGATCTCAGCCTCTTCCAATACTTTTGGGTAAATGTCATCCACCAACAAATCCATGGCCTGCTCGACGATGGCCGCTTCGCCATAATTACGGACGATGACATCATAGGGAGCCTTTCCAGGGCGGAAGCCAGGGATCTTGCCACGCTGGGCAATCTGGCGCGCGGCACGGCGCTTGCTGGCTTCCATCAGTTCCGTTTCGACTTCAACAGTCAGTTGCATCTGATGGTCGTCTAAAAGTTGCTTTTCGATTTTCAAAATGTTCCTCCATAAACCCTAAAGGTCTTCGCGCATCGTCCCCGCAGGGGGGGAGACCTTTAGGGTCTTAAGTTCAGTGGGGACGGAGGGATTTGAACCCTCACGCCCGTAATGGGCACTAGATCCTAAGTCTAGGGCGTCTGCCAATTCCGCCACGTCCCCAAGTGTTCGTTGAAATACGGTTGCGAGTGCTGTTTCAATTATGTTTTTTTGGTAAAGTCATGTGCGCGTCGTATTGTACCCCGTTTCATATAGTTGTCAACGAAACGGAAGTGTAAATGTTGCTGCGTTAAAGAGTAGCGCCTTGTCATGTTGTTGTAACGTTGTTATTTTTTGTAAAATGATTATAATGGGTGGCTGTGAAACTAGAACGCTTGTGCGAGATTTATGAGGTGCAATGTCCCGTGTGATCAACCCTGATTCGGCCGGAAAAGACCGTACCCGCCTGACCAAGGCGATTGTGATTGCCATTCGTGAATTAGCCAAACAAACTGAAATTGGCGAAGAAACTCGCGACCTGGCTGCTTTCATTGCGTTGGCTTTGCAAACCATCGCCGATGGAATCGATGTCTCAGTGGCAGCCTGGGAGAAACGTGATTACTGGGTCAAGGCCGATCGTTTCCGTATGGAGTGGGCCTGGGCAGGCCAGATGGGGGGGAAGATGAAAATTGCTGTGCTGAGTGAAGATTGGGAGAATGTTGCCATGCTCTCAGCGCAGGTTGCAGAGAAACTGCACAAAGTAAAAGTGTCAGATAATCACCGTATGGGGAAACCCTGGGCGGGTGCCTGGGAGCAGTTAGAAATAAAACGTATAGAAAAACTCGGGAGGGATGCGTGAACCGGATTATTTTCCTTCTGCTTGTATTGGCGATATTTGGATTGGTTGGCGCATGCGGCGGCGCTGATGTCAGCCCTGATGCGGGCCAGAATATTGCAGTCATAAAAGGGTGCGCCGCTTGCCATGCGGTTGATGATACGCCAAAGATCGGGCCTACCTGGGTGGGTTTGTATGGCTCCCAGGTTGAACTTGATGATGGCAGTTTCGTCACCGCTGACGATGCCTACTTGAACGAGTCGATCAAAGACCCCAATGCCAAAATTGTCAATGGCTTCAGCAAGGGTTCGATGCCGCCCGTTTCACTCACTGATGCGGAGATCAATGCTTTAGTGGCCTACATCAAGAGCGTGAGGTAAGATTTGCAAACTCGATTTCACATCAAATGGTTTTCAAAGCATTACACCAACTGTTTCTTGTGTTGCCGTTCATGTCCGTGATCAAGTAAGAAATAGGTTGTGACCAGTAAGATAACAATCGAGGTCAATTGGTGTGGGCTGAAGGGCCCAATGACCCGTGGTAAATCCCTAAAAGAATCGATCACCAAACGTCCCGCCGAAAATATAAACAAGTAGGAAAGAGTCAGGTTGCCATGGTATGGTTTGTGCGCCCGGTACCACCACAACCAGATAAAGAGCGCCAGATCAAATATTGCCAGCATGATCTGGGTTGGATAGCGATAGGCCCAGGCACCAAAACTTCCCGGTAAATACATGCCTAGAAAACTCTCAGTCTCCAGCCCATAGCAGCAACCATTTAAGAAGCAACCAATGCGTCCGAGGCACTGGGCTACAGGCAAAGCCGGCGAAATACAATCGAGCGTTCTGCCCACGGGCAATTTGCGCAGTTTTGCAGCAATGTATCCGGAAAAGAGCACACCCAGGACAAGCCCGAAAGAGGCTGTACCCGGTGACAGATTTATCTCAGCATTGATCCATCCTAAGCGTAACAATCTAAAAATTGCTCCGTTCAGGTATAGCACTACGTATGTTATGGGGAAAACGATTGCAAGACCGATAAGAATATCTCGCTTTGTGATGCCTGCTCGCCTGGCCTCTTGCTGGAAAATATAGAATCCCAATAGGGCTGCCAGAATGTGAAGAATGATCTGGGAACGAACCTGGAGAGGGCCTATGTTAAAAAGAATTGGATACATTCTATTGCTCCGTCAAACCAATGAACTACCCCGCCGCAAGCGGCGGGGTATGTACCCTTGAATGGAATCAACGATTCGCTGTACGTTTTTCATGCCAGAGATCAAAGTAAATGTAAAGCGTCACCAGTAAAATGGTCAAGGAAGCCAATTGATGGGGGCTAAAAGGTCCTAGAACACGTGGCAGGTCGCGGAAGGCGTCAATGGCCAGCCGTCCTAAGGAATACCAGAATAAAAACGATAAAGTCAGACTGCCTTCGAAAGATTTATTCTTTCGGCTCGTCCACAGCCAGGTAAACAGCCCAAGATTAAAAACGATCAACATGATTTGCGTCGGATAACGATAGGCCCATTCGTTTTGATATCCCGGTAGATACATTCCTAGGAAGCTGTTGGTTTCCAGCCCGTAGCAGCAGCCGTTCAGCAGGCAGCCGATACGATATATTCCCAGCATAAGTGGAAAAGTCAATGAGATTAGATCAAGGACAGGCCCGACCTGTTGTCTTCGGCGCAGGGCGAATACCCAGCCCAAAAACAGCGCCCCCAAGATAATCCCAAAGGAAACTAAACCGCTAGAAAGGGGGCTTGTAAGATTTTTAAGAGCATCAAATAATCCTAGCCAGAAGAGCAAGCCGTTTAGCGCTCCGAGAAAGAGCGCAAACGGGACAACGCTCACTAGAAATGTAAGAACGTTCTGTTTCGAATATCCCATCCGTTGGGATTCTTGCCAGCCCAGGAGCACGCCGGCCAAAATACCAAGAATCAGGAAAACTATGGAGGAATGAATTTCCCATGCGCCGATGGAAAAAAGGATTGGATACATGTCAACTCCGGGTCTGTCAACGTAAATATGGTTTCATAGAATAACCCGAATTAACTATACACCAATTCCACAAATCCTTTGTATAATCTAAATTGAGTGGCGAAGGAGGAACACAATGAAGAAAACGCGGGGCAGGAATGCTTTAATCTTGGCGACGCTTGTGGCAGGGATTTTTTCCGCCGGTGTATGTGTCAATGATAACCGGGCTCTGAGCCTGGCGCAATCTGGGGGCGTTTCTCTCAAAAAAGAGGGCAAGCCGGATACATTTACGCAGGCCGGTGAGCAGATAGAATACACCTATACAATAACAAACAATGCCTATTCGTCAGATGGTTTACTGCACAATGTGAGTGTGAGTGACGATCGCACTGCGGTCAATTGTCCTGCAAGTGAACTAGGGTACGGGGAAACAATGACCTGTACAGCCACTTACACTGTCACAGAAGAAGATGTGAGTGCTGGGGAGGTCAAAAATACGGCCAGCCTCTCCGGATATTATTTAACACTAGATACTGGTTGCTGTAGCTGTAATGATTATGTCTCACACAATGTAAGTATCCAAACCAGCTTTACCGCAAAACTTGTTCTCACCGCGCCCGCTTATCTTGCGATGGACCTGGAAAAGAGGGGGAGCCCAAGCACCTTCACCGGGGCAGATGAGGTAATTAATTACTCTTACGAAGTGACCAATACCGGCACCGAAACAATACCAGGACCGATTAATGTAAGCGATGACCTGGTCGATGTTACCTGCCCGGGAGGAAGTCTGGCGCCTAGCCAAAGCCTTACCTGCACCGCAAGCTATACGACCACGCTCCAGGATGTGGCGGCTGGCTCGATCACGAATAACGCTGTTGCGAGAGCCGGCGATGTAGAAGCAAGCGATTCATTTACTGTTACTTTGAATGTGAATCCCGCCTTGCAGTTGGATAAATCTGCAGATCCGGTTGTTTTTTCAAGGGAAGTTGAGCTGGTAAAGTTTATATTCAAGGTGACAAATAGCGGTGATGTTCCTATAGGTCAGCCTTTTACGATAAATGATTCTATGCCGTTGTCCGATATAAATTGCCCTTTTGAAACGCTCTCACCCGGGGCATCGCTGACTTGTACGGGTTGGTATGTGACCACGGCGTTAGATGTCAACCAGACCGTCAATAATTGTGCTACCGCATCCGGTTTCTTCAATACACTGGAAGTGACTTCGAATGAAGCCTGTGTCAGCGTTTATTATCAAGCGCCAGTGGACAATAAAGGTAAGGAACCGGAAGAGCCGGAAACAGAAGAACCACCTTATTGTGAACTATATCCTGATGATCCGATTTGTTACGAGTATCCGTAATACTGTGAACAATACCCGGAAGATCCGAATTGCCAATAAAAGGCATATCTGGCTCTGATAATCCAGCTTTTCAACAATGCCGGGGCGAGAATTACTCGTCCCGGCATTGTTTATAGTAGTGCAAGTTGAAAATTGGGCCGTTGCCCGTCCAGCAGCAAGTAAGGTGCGGCGCGCTCCGCAATGACTCCCAGTTTCTTCAAAACCGACAAGTCACACAGCTTGCGCTGGCGGCGGGCGCGCAGGATGGCATCCACGCCTTTGAGTCCGATTCCCGGCACCCGTAGTAATTCGCCCCTTTCTGCCCGATTGATTTCTAGCGGATGCTCTATCAGATTGGCTTGCGCCCAGGCCTGCTTGGGGTCTGTGGGGAGAGGTAGATTGCCATCGCCGGCAAAGGGCAGTTCTTCCAAGTCGAAGCCGTAATCGCGCAACAGGAACGAAGCCTGATACAGACGGTGTTCGCGCAGCGGGTCGGTGGGAGCTTTATTTTCCAGCGGCGTGTCGCGAATGGGGGAGAAGGCCGAGAAGTAAGCCCGTTTCAGTTGCACATTTTTGTGCAGCCAGCTTGTGGTGGTCAACAATTCCAGGTCGGATTCGTCCGAACCGCCGACCACGTATTGCGTCACCGTCGAAGGCCAGCGACCGTTCCAGCCCTTGTGCGCGGGCTGGCTGCGGCGGATCTCATCCACCCATTTGAGCGGTTGCAGAAGCTCTTCCATGAAAATTTTGTGTGGGGCCATCCGCGCCAGTCGCTCGGTGTTGGGCGCTTCCAGATTGACCGATACCCGGTCGGCCAGTTGCATGGCGCGTTCCACCTGCGCCTTTTCAGCTCCCGGCATCACCTTCAGATGGATATAACCGCGAAACCCCAATTTGTGACGCAAAATATCGGCCGCATCCAACAACTTGTCTTGCGTGCGGACTCCGCTGCCGGCCACGCCGGAACTCAGAAAGATGCCCTCCGCGGCGCCAGCACGGTGCAAGTTCATGAACAGGGATGCAAACTCCTCCGGTTTAAAGGTGGCACGCCTGAAGTCCCGCCCGGCGCGAAACGGGCAGTAGTAGCAGTCACGTTCACAGGCGGAGGTCAGCAAGGTCTTGAGAAGTTTGATGTTCTGGCCATTGGGAAGTTTGGCTGGGTGTACAAATGTTTCCCTCTGCTCCTTTGGGGTAAAGCAGATAGGTTTTGCATCTTCTGCGGGTTCCAGGTGCATCTGATCGGTTAAGAGTTTGAGACGGCCAATGGCATCCATGCCTATATTATAGAACAAAATTTCTATTCGTCAAGATGGGCAGCGTCAAATTTTGTCTTGTTTTTTAGGCAATGGAAGTGAGTAGGGGTTGCAGAATGGGGGATTGCTTTTCTATAAGCCGTTAAACAGCGGAGAGACCATTGTGGGATGGTCTCTCCGGGGATAGGTAATTCAGGGGGGATGCTACTTGCCAGCCAGGACGAAGATGCCGGGGTGATCGCCTTGCGCTTCGAAACGGTCACCCTTTTGGCTGGCGCCAGCCACTTCGACCCACTCGTTCC
>JAFGKO010000291.1 GCA_016928525.1 Anaerolineales bacterium
GCCACCAACCGCCCCGACATCCTCGACCCGGCTTTGTTGCGCCCCGGTCGCTTCGACCGCCGCGTAACGCTGGATCGTCCCGATGTGCGCGGTCGCGAAGCCATCTTGAAGGTGCACACCAAGGGTAAGCCGCTTGACCCGTTGGTTGACCTGTCATCCCTGGCGCGCGGTACCCCCGGCTTCGTCGGTGCTGACCTTGAAAACCTGGTCAATGAAGGCGCTATCCTGGCGGCCCGTCGCAACAAGAAATCCATCGGACAACCAGAACTGGAAGAAGCCATCGAGCGTGTTGTCATGGGACCGGAGCGCAAGTCTCGCCTGATCTCGGACGAAGAGAAGCGCATCATCGCCTACCATGAAGCTGGTCATGCCGTGGTCGGGAACGCTATCGCCGAGGCCGATCCCGTCCAGAAAGTGACCATCGTCGGTCGCGGACAGGCCGGCGGCATCACCTGGTTCCGCCCCGACGAAGACCGCATCCTGATGTCCCGCAAGAAGTTCATGGCCACCCTGGCCTATGCCCTCGGTGGTCGGGTTGCCGAGGAGCAAGTGTTCGATGACATTACTTCCGGCGCATCCGGCGACCTGGAGCAAGTGACGCGCATGGCACGCAACATGGTCACCCGCCTGGGGATGAGCGAAACACTCGGGAACATGGTCTACGGGCAGAAAGAAGAATTGATCTTCCTGGGTCGTGAGATTTCAGAACAGCGCGATTATTCGGATGCCATCGCGGAAAAAATTGATGCAGAAGTCCGCAAAATCGTGGACGAGGCGTATAAGCGGGCCCAGGACATTCTGAAGAAATATCACAAGGAACTGGATACTGTGGCTCAGAAACTGCTAGAGGCAGAAAGCATCACCCGCGAAGAATTTGAAGCCATCTTCCCGCCTCCAATTGAAAAGAAGAGCGGCACGCCGCAGCCGGCGTAAATCACGATAAATAAAATAAAGCTCTGCTGGGTTTCAACCCTGGCAGAGCTTTTTTAAATTATCGATCGTTTCTACTTCGCTTCTGCTTCCTTGTGCTGGCGGACTAACTCGCGTCGCAAGATCTTGCCTACAGTGGTCTTGGGCAACTCTTCGCGGAACTCGTAGTGAGTCGGCACTTTGTAGGCAGCCAGGCTTTCCTTGCAAAAAGCCTTAAGTTCTTCTTCGGTGACGCTTTCGCCAGGTTTGAGCACGATCCAGGCTTTGACCGTCTCGCCGCGATATGGGTCGGGGATGCCTGCTACGCCCGCTTCCAACACCTTCGGGTGTGCAGCCAGAACCTCTTCCACCTCGCGCGGCCAAACCTGATACCCTCCTGGTTTGATCAGTTCCTTCTTGCGGTCGACAATGTAGAAGTACCCGTCTTCATCCATCCTGGCGATGTCACCGGTGAATAGCCAGGTTTTGCCATCCTTGAGCTTGCGCAGCGTATTGGTGGTTTCGGTCGGCATATTGTGATAACCCTTCATCACATTCGGGCTGTTGATGACCAGTTCTCCGACCTCGCCAACAGGCAGTACTGTTTCGCCGTCATCCAGGCTGATGATCTTGGCATCTACATCTGGTAAGGGCAGGCCGATCGATCCAGTGCGATTTTCGCCCAGCAGGGGATTGCAGTGCGTAGCAGTCGGTGCTTCGGAAAGGCCAAAACCCTCAAAAACTTTGCCACCGGAGAGTTCTTCGAACCGCTCTTTAGTCTCACGCATCAAAGGGGCTGAACCGGAGATGCATGCCTTAATGGATGACAGGTCGTATTTGCCCGCAACCACATCCGGATGGTTGTTGAGCGCATTGTACAATGTTGGCACGCCGGGGAAGATAGTGGGGCGATACTTCTTGATGTTTTCCAGCACATCTTTCAGATCACGTACGTTGGGGATCATCACCAGGCTGGCACCAGAGGCCATGCCAAAATGCATGCCAGCGACCATGCCATAGACATGGAAGAGTGGAATGCCCATCAGCACGATTTCATTACCCTCCTCGATATCAACCATCCATTCCTTGATTTGGAGCGAATTGGCCACCACATTGAAGTGAGTCGCCACCGCGCCTTTCGAGACGCCCGTGGTCCCCCCTGAGTACTGGAATAAGGCCGTATCGTCGGGAGCAATTTCGAGCTTGGGGCGATCCGAGGGTTGGTATTTGGCGATCAAATCTTGCATCCACATGTCACCATCCGGCAGAGGCCCATCGACACGGTGTCCGCCTTTTTTCTCTACTGCCAGCGTGAAAAGCAAACGAGTGACAGGTGGCAAGGCTTCTTTGATATTCGTTACAATCAACTTCTTGATCTTTGTCTTGGGTTGTGCAGTTTTGATGGTTTTGTAGAAATTGGTCATCACGAACATGATTTCAATGCCCGCGTCGCTGGCCTGGTATTCGATTTCGGCGGGAGTGTAAAGTGGATTGGTTGCTACTACCACACCGCCCGCCTTTAGAATGCCAAAATATGCCATCAAGAATTGTGGGGTATTTGGCATAAAAATACCGACCCGGTCGCCCTTTTTCACGCCCATGTCGGCGAGTGCGGCGGCCACGCGGTCGGTGGTTTCGTTCATTTCTTTATACGTGACGATGGCTCCCTTGAAGATTGTACATGGTTTATCGGGATACTTTTCCGCTGACTTCTCCAAGAAGTGATATAGCGGCTTCTTGGGATAGTCGATTGTTTTAGGAACGCCTTTGTCATATTTGGCGAACCAGGGAAGGTCGGTCATTGTCTCTCCTCCTTTGGAATGAAAGGGTTGGTTTGGCGAATGTAATACTAGTATATAACAGGATAGATTTGAAAGTCAATCTGTTGCTGCGATTTTTTGCATATCCAAGAAGCAGCCTTAGTTTATCAGGATCCTGTTTTGCAATTCCCACAACCGTCGGAATGCTTCGTTATTCGCCAGCAATTCGGCTTGTGTGCCGCGTTCCGCCACTCGCCCTTGTTCCAGCACCAGGATTTCGTCTACATTCTCCAGCCCGACCAGCCGGTGCGTGATGAGTAACGTTACTTTGCCCTGCATCACGCCAAAGAGCGTTTCCAATACCTGTTTCTCGGTCAGCGGGTCGAGGTTGGCGGTCGGCTCATCCAGAACCAGGATAGGAGCATCTTTCAACAACGCGCGTGCAATCGCCAGCCGTTGACGTTCGCCGCCCGATAGACGCAGTCCCTGCTCGCCGATGAAGGTGTCGTATCCCTTCGGCAAGCCCATAATGAATTCATGGATGTGTGCCTGCTTAGCCGCCTCTTCGATTTCATCCTGGGACGCAGACGGGCGCGCCAAGCGCAAATTTTCACGCACACTGGCATTGAAAAAGTATGAATTCTGCGAGACCACCGCGCATCGCGCCCGGACTTCATCCTGCTGCAGGCCATGCAGCGATTCGCCACCCAGACGGATATCCCCCGAACTGTACTCCCAGAACCTGAGCAACAAGCTGACCAGGGTGCTTTTCCCCGCGCCACTCGGCCCGACAATGGCGAGGGATTTGCCCGGTTGAAGGTCGAAGGCTACATGTTGAAGGGCTGGAATGGCTTGATTGGGGTAAAGGAAAGAGAGATTAGAGAATTCGAGAGTAGAGACTGGTTCCTCTTCTTTACCACTCTCTGGTTTCTGTTCTCTGCTCTCTTTCACCACAGGTTCTGCATCTACAATCTCAAATAACCTTCCAGCAGATACGCGTACACTCTCCCACATCTGAGCGGCCAGCGGCAGGGGCGTGACAGCTTCAAAGGAGGCCAGGGTCAGCAGGGCCAACGTGCCGAGCATCACGCCCTCCAAGCGACCATCGCTCACCAGGGGGACGGTCAAAAAGATCACCATCCACATGCCCAGGTTGGTGAGCAGGACGGTCAATGCCGATTGCAGTCCGCTGATGTGTGCCATGCGGCGTTGGGCCAGCCCGTAATCATGGCCTGTGGCTGCGATGAGGGCTAGTTTGTCGGCGGCGCGATTATAGGCCAGGATTTCTGCCAATCCCTGGATGCCATCCACGAGTTGAATGTGCAGTTCGGAACGCAGGCTGATGAGCGCTTTCCCGGATTCCTGGCTGAGGAGTCGGGATAGAAACGGCAGGATCAAGCCGAGGCCGAGAAAGAAACCAATCAAAACGGCGGCAAGCGGCGGGTAGAATGAAGCGAGGAAAATGGATACGCTGATTCCTGTCAACATAGCAACCAACGGTGGCGCAACGACACGCACGTAGAAGTTTTCCAGTGTTTCCACATCGCCGATGATGCGGGCCAGCAGGTCCCCGGCGCGGTAATCCATCAGGCGGGCAGGAGCGAGTGGTTCGAGTTTCTGGTAGAACCAGACACGCAGGCGGGAGAGCAGCCGGAAGGTGACATCGTGCGAGACCAGGCGCTCGGCATAACGAAAGACGCCGCGGCTGATACCGAAGAAGCGTACACCGACGATAGCCACCTGCAACTCTGCGATGGACGGGTGTAGCGCGGCGGTCGAAATAAGCCAGGCAGAAGTGCCCATCAATGAGATGTTGGCGCCGATGGTCAGTGTGCCAAGTAAAACAGAAAGGGTTACCCAGTTCCAGGAGCCGCGCAGGAAGGCTAACAAGCGTGCAAGCGTTTTGGATTCAAGATTTGTACCGAATGCCAGAAAACTTCGGGTTGCAGGTTGCAGGTTGAATGTTGAAGATTCGTTAATTTCAAGCGGTTTTTGACTGGACGGAACCTTCAACCTTCCATTTTCGCCCCTTGGACCGGGCTCACCTGTGCCTGTGGCACTGGCGCGGGTAGGGCGAACTTTTAATACATCAACCATTCCCGCATACGCGCCCTTTTTCGCCATTAACTCATTATGCGTACCCTGCTCCACGATCTGACCCTTTTCTAGCACGATGATACGGTCTGCCTGGAAGACGGTGTTCAGGCGGTGAGCGATGGTAATAACGGTACGCCCTCGCATGAGTTGACGAGTGGATGCCTCTAGCAAGGACTCGGTCTCAGGGTCAAGGCTGGAGGTGGATTCGTCCAGGATCAGGATGGGAGCGTCTTTCAGGAATGCACGCGCCAGGGCGAGACGTTGGGCCTGTCCGCCGCTGAGACGGGCGCCGCCCTCGCCGATGACAGTTGCATATTTTTCTGGCAGCGATTCGATGAACTCGTGCAAATGCGCGGCGCTGGTAGCTTCGATGACTTGCTCATCACTGGCATCAGGGTTGCCAAGCCGGATGTTGGCGGCAAGGGTGTCATGGAACAGGTAGGGCTTTTGAGGAACCCAAGCAATATCTAAACGCGAATACTGCGAATTGGGCAAATTACGCGAATTTTTTGATTGTTTATTCACGGTATCCGTATCTTTCGTGACATTCGCGTTATAGGTAATTATGCCTTTAGTGGGCTGGATGAAGCCCAGCAGCAAATTGACCAGCGTGCTTTTTCCCGCCCCACTGGGGCCAACCAGGGCAATATGCTGACCTGCATGGATTTCCAAATCGATGTTTTGCAGGGCAGGCGTGGACTCATCTGGGTAGGTGAATGCAAGATTATCGAGATGAATAGAGAATGGGGGATAGAGAGCAGTATTTTCCCTGTTCTCCACTCTCTGCTCTCTAGTCTCTAGGATGTCAAAAATCCTCTTTGCCGCGCTCGTTCCCGCCATGCCAGCATGAAAACGCGCGCCCAGCATCCGTAGGGGCAAGTAGAATTCCGGAGCCAAGATAAGCAAGAAGAAGGCCTCGCGAAATTCCATTCTGGCATACAGCAGGCGCAGACCAATTTCTACGGCGATGACGGCGGTGCTGAGGGTGGCGAGCAGTTCCAGAGCTAGTGCTGAAAGGAAGGTGATACGTAAGACGGCCATCGTTCTATCGCGGAACTGGTCGCTGATTTTGGCAATGGATTTGGCATGAGCTTTGGACTGGCCGAAAATCTTGAGCGTAGTCAGGCCTTGCAAGCTGTCGAGGAAGTGGGCAGACAGGCGGCTAAGAGTCTCGTATTGCCGGTTGGTGACGATCTCCGCGCCTTTACCGATCAGGATCATAAAGAATGGGATGAGCGGCGCGGTGAAGAGCAGGATGAGGCCGGAGAGCAGGTCAAGTGGAAAAACAAAGATCAGGATGCTGATGGGAACCAGCGCGGTAATGACCAGTTGCGGCAGGTATTGGCTGAAATAGGCGTCCAACGCTTCGACGCCTTCTACGGCGGCAGTGGTCAGTTCGCCGGTTCTTTCTCCGCGCGTATAAGCCGGGCCAAGCGCCAGGATGTGAGCAAAGAGCCGTTCGCGCAAGATGGCCTTGACATGTACAGCAACTGCGTTGGCGCTGACTTCGTTGACCCAGGCTAGTAACGCTCGGCCAGCGATGATGATGAGAATCAGTCTCAGCCAGCCTGTGACTTGCGCCAGGGACTGCTCCTCCAGAAAAACCCCATTGACGGTGCTGCTCAGGAGCCAGGCTTGCCAGATGGTTAGCAAGCCAGCCAGAAGTCCGGAGAGAACCGTGATTGTTAGGCTGAAGCGCGTATCGAGGGTGAGGTGGAGGAGTCTGCTGTGCATAAAATAGACCGGGATATGAGTCCCGGCCTATTATAGTAGCTTCCGGTTTATTCGGTTGTCGCTCAGGGTGTTGTCAACCAGGCCAGATAGTTGGAACTGTTCCACTTGGCTAGCACAATTTGGGTGTCTACGAAAGCATTGTAGTGCTCATTCACATTGTCCATCCAGACGTTGGAGGCTAATATTGGCTCGCCGTTTATACGTCGCGTAGGCATCAGCCACATACCGTCCATGCGGGCGATAGCCTGGCCGGCGGAGGTGTCGAATACTTCCGTCCAGACGCTTTCTTGAGACTCGCCCCAGCCACGCAAGTACAGGTAGCGGCCATCTGCTGAGATGGACAATTCTTTTGCTTGGGTGGCGTAGTATGCTCTACGGCTGCCGTCCTTGGTGCGGACAATTTGCATGCCGAGTGGATTTTCTATCACCTGCCAATCGCCATTCTTGCCCTGGATCAGGTCACTCTGTTGACCGACGATGTAAAGGATTTCTCCATCTGGTGAGATAGTCACGTATTTGGTGGTCCCTTCGGCCACTTTGGCGTGGGCAGTGTTGGCGGTCAGCGAGAGTAGCCGCTCGAACCAGGAGATCTGGGACTTGATTTCTACGGAGCTGACTTCTTGCGCATCGAAGTCAACGGTAGTCAGTTTATCTTCATCCGGGTGGATGACGTACAGGATGTCTTGATTGGGAGCGAAAGCCAGACCGGGAAAAAGGTAGATGGCCTGGCCGGGTTGGTGCAGGTCTGCCGACTCATCGCTCTTTTCGTCTTTTGGGACAACGCCGTGACGGATGCCGGGCAGGTCCGTTTTCCAGAGCACATTCAAATCAAAACTATCAAGTAGAACGACAACAGGAGGATCGGGACTCATTTCGTTGACAGTGTAGCGATTTTCGATCTTCGAACCATAGACCATCAGTCCACTGCCATCAACAGTAAACTTCATATTGGAGGCGTGAAAGTCCAAAAAGCTTTGGGCAATGATCGAGCCTTGATCGATATCGAATATGAACACTTGACTCTCATTATTACCGTATGTGATCCCAACTTGTTTGCCATTGGGGCTGAAGGACATCGCGGTGACGTAGCCATCGAGTTGCAGTTCATAAACCCGATCCTTTCATGAACTCAGGTCCACCAGATGCAGACTGCCGCCGCGGGGATGTTCGCTGGAGACAAACCCAACCGCCGCCAGTGTGCGCTGGTCAGGGGAGAAGGCATGGAAGAGCGCTTGGCCCAGGGCGATAGGTTCATAGTCGTGCAATACCTGTCCAGTGCTGGAATCAATCGGGACGAGTGGATGTCCTTCTGAATTACTTTTCCATACAGCCGCCGGTACGCTGTCCGCCAGCGTGCCTGGTTTGGCAGGCAGGAGCGTTGACGCCGATTCTGATTTCTCAACCTGCACCGGTGCGGTGGGCGCTGTTTCGGGGAGAGCAGAACAGGCAGCAAGTACCAGTAAAACCGCAATTGACAGAACTTTTCTAACAGTAAGCATGTTGACCTCCGTACCCAAGATACACCACTGGAGGTCCACAGGTTCCCGTTTACTTAAGCGATTCAGCAATCCGTATCGTTTCTTCGAGGCTCAGGTTGGATTCAAGGCGATAGGTGATGCGCTCTGCCTCCCAGATCAGGGTATTGCCTTCCACTGTTCTTCGTAGATCATATGCGCCGCTGGATAGTTGAACCAGATACGGCCCCTGCGCCCATACGGCGTAACTGCCGTTGACCTGCGTTTCCTGGATCACAAGCGGCTCGATTTTGCTTACCAGCGGGCCCTCGGGGCCGATCTCGTGTAAACTCAGACGGATCTTCTGCAGGTCGTTCGGGTCGTTCCAGGCCAGGACGATCATTGGTCCATCTTCCTGGAGGAATACAAGATCCGGATCGCCCAGTTCCGCGGGATATTCGGGCAGGCGGATCGGGAACGGGGTACGGGATTGCGCCTCGGCGAGCGTCATTTCACCGGCCAGGCCAGATATGCTGACTGTATAGGGCGGCACGTAAGGCGTGAAATCCGCTGGGGGTGTTGCCGTGCTTGGAGGAAATGCCGCCGGCGTGGCGGTTGTCGGTATTTGCGACAGGGGTGCTTCGTCTGTTTGAGTGGGATCTGACGGGAAAATACGCACCACACCAACCTGGAGGAAGCGCACGATCTCAGCACGCACGCCCGGCACGGCGAACAGGACCGCCAGTGCCAGGACCAGCAGGCCGGCCACCAGCCAGGCGCTTCGCATCCGGGCCCGCGGCCTGTTCCCGCCTTCGAGACTTTTCATCACCGATTCGGTCACATCCGGAGTAGGTGGGTAGTGGAAACGGCGCGCAACTTCTTTCAAGCGTTCGTCAGGGAATGGAGCGACAGGCGTATTCATTCTACAATCTCTTTCAGTTCAGGATAATCACGTTCGATGATCCCGCGCAGTTTGCTCAGTGCCCGGTGTAGGCGGGATTTGACCGTACCGGTGGGCACATCCAATGCATTGGCCATTTCATTCTCGGACATGTCTAGAAAGTAGCGCAAGTAAATCACTTCCTGGAATGGCTTCGCCATTTTTCTCGCGGCCTGCCAGAGTGCCTGGCTGTTATCCTCCAGATTGATGGTTGCTGGTTTGATGCTGTCCGGGTCTTGCTGGACGAAACTCATCAGGGTTGCAAGGTAACGCCCAATGGAACGGTGGCGGTTATGGGACAGATTCGAAGCGATGCGCAGCAACCAGGGACGCAGTGGGCGTTCGGTATCGAACCGTCTCAAAGCTTTATAGGCGCGCAGAAAGGTCTCCTGAGCGATGTCCTCTGCTTCGTCTGGGTCGCCCAGCAGGAGATAGGCGAGGCGGAAGACAGGCTCCTGATGTGTGCGCATCAGGGCCTCCCAGGCAACTTGATCGCCTTGGCGGGCCAGATGAATCTGTTGGGCTTCAATCACTCACTTTTCCGGAAAAGTAGTTTCATAATAAATACACCGGCAGGTCCCGTTTGGTTCCTGTCGGTGTATCGTATCTTGGTTGTAATTTCGATTTAGTATGTCAGTGTCTTCGGGTCAATCTTCACACGCTTGCGGAAGACCCAGTACGTGTATCCCTGATATGCTAGCACGATCGGGACAAAGATAAGCGCCACGATGGACATGACCTGCAGCGTATATGCGCTGGACGAGGCGTTATAGATCGTCAGGCTCCACTCGGGATTGAGTGTGGAAATCATGACGCGCGGGAACATGATCATAAAGGCGGTAGTCAGGGTCAATGCGATGGTGGCGCCTGTCATGGCAAATGCCCAGCCGATCATCTTGCGGTTGAGGAAGGTTCCGGTCAGCAGCATGGTGACGAAACCCGTGATCGGGACAATACCGGGGTTCACCCCTAACTTGCCGAGGATGTCGGTGAAGAAGTAGGTCGAGACCAGCAGAGCCAGGGTCAGGATGACCTGTGCCAGCCAGAACTTGCGCGCAAAGCTGTGAGCGCGTTCCCGGATGGCGCCTTCAGACTTAAGATCGAGGAAAATAGCGCCGTGCAGCAGGAAGATGCCAATCGTGCCCAGCCCGCCGAGTAGGCCGTAGGGGTTGAGCAGTGTCCAGAAGGTGCCGGTGTAGGTCATGTTCGCATCGATCGGTACACCACGCGCCAGATTGGCGAAGGCCACGCCCAGCAGCAGGGCTGGCAGCAGGCTGCCGAAGAAGATACACCAATCCCATAAAGCCCGCCATTTGGGATTGGCATCTTTCGAGCGGAATTCGAAGGCCACGCCGCGCACGATCAGCGCCAGCAGCAAAAGGAACAGGGCGGGATAGAACCCACTGAACAGGGTGGCGTACCAGTGCGGGAAGGCCGCAAAGGTTGCGCCGCCGGCGGTCAGCAGCCAGACTTCGTTGCCGTCCCAGTGCGGGCCAATCGTATTGATAATGGCCCGGCGCTCGGTATCGTCCTTGCTCAGGAGGGGCATCAACATGCCAACGCCGAAATCGAATCCTTCCAGGAAGAAGAATCCAACCCACAGGATGGCAATCAGAATAAACCAGATGACCTGGAGAACTTCGTAACTCATGGGTGCCTCCAATTAGCTTTCTGCGCTGAGGAGCGTGGGCGCAGTCTCCTCGGACTCGTGCATGGCTGCTGCAGGACCTGCTTTGGCGTACTTTGTCAGCAGGTATGCATCCGCGACCATCAGGGCGGCGTAGATCAGCGTGTAGCCGATCAGGGTCGTCAGGACCATGCCCGGGCTGAGCGGTGAGACCCCGTCCGCTGTCTTGAGCAGGCCTTGGACGATCCACGGTTGGCGCCCGGTTTCGGTCACAACCCAGCCGCTGGAGTTGCCGATGTAGGGCAATGCGATCATGAACGGCAGCCATTTCATCCATTTGAGCCATTTTGCCGGCCAGCCTTTCATGACCAGGTAGAGGCCATAGGCATACACGACGAACATGGCCAGGCCTGCTCCGAGCATGAAGCGGAACGACCAGTAGGTGATGACCATCAACGGGACATAGTCGCCGGGGCCGTAAGTTTGTACGTACTCCGCCTGGACTTCGTTCACCCCGCGTACTTCGCATGAAAAATCGTTGCAGGCGATGAACGAGAGCAGGTAGGGCACGCGCCATTCCCAGACTAAGTTCTTACCGGTCAGGTCGCCGATGGTGATGATCGAGAACGAAGCTGGCTGTTCGGTTTCCCAAAGCGCTTCGATGGAGGCCATTTTCATCGGCTGGTTTTCCATCAACTCCTGTCCCTGCGTGTGCCCGGCCAGCACGACGCTGGTGATAGCGATCATGCCGATGATAGCGGCCATGCTGAACGAGCGCTTGAATACTTCCGTCTCGTTCTTGCGCAGGATGTGCCAGGCGCTGATGCCTATTACGAACGAAGCCGCCGTAGCAAACCCGGCCGAAATGGTGTGCCAGAGGAACAGCCAGGCCTTGGGGTTGAAGATCAGCGCGGCGAAATCGACCAGTTCAGCGCGGCCTGTGACTTCGTTGATTACGAAGCCTACCGGGTGCTGCATCCAGCCGTTGGCGATCAGGATCCACAGCGCCGACAGATTCGAGCCGATGACCACCAACCAGATCGAAGCCAGGTGTACTTTTTCGGGTACTTTGCCCTCCCCGAAAAGCCACAATCCAAGGAAAGTAGACTCGAGGAAGAAGGCCAGCAGGGCTTCGATGGCCAGCGGCGCGCCGAATATGTCGCCCACATAGCGGCTATATTCCGACCAGTTCATGCCGAACTGAAACTCTTGCACGATGCCGGTCACTACGCCCATGGCAAAATTGATCAGGAACAGTTTGCCCCAGAACTTGGCCATGCGGCGATAGTTTTCGTCCTTCGTGCGGTAGTACTGGGTCTGCATGATGGCGACGAACCAGCCCAGTCCCAGCGTGAGTGGGACAAAAAAGAAGTGATAGATGGTAGTGATGGCAAACTGCCACCGTGAGAGCAGGACAAGGTCCATTGCGACTCCTTAAGAATTGGTTTTATGTCACAAATATTGTATACGAAAACAAAAAAAGTTGTTGAATGGTTTCAGGTGATGATGGTGTCCCTCCCGGACTGAGCCTCCTTCCTGCCGTTCTTCCTACGCCTCAGCCTGCGCGATGCTCAATGGAACTACATCCGCCAGCGACGATGCTTCCCGCGCCAATTCGTCGAAGCTGGTGTTTTCCAGTTCCTGAAGGATCAAGGCCTGCAAGCGTGCCCAACGACAGCGGACGGGGCAACTGTGATCGAAGGGGCAAGTGCCGCCCCCGTGTAAACATTCTGAAACCGTGAAATTGTTTTCGAAGAACGTCACCACCTGACGCAAGTTGATCTCACTCGCCGGGCGTGCCAGCTTCAACCCGCCCTCACGGCCTGGATAGGTGAGGATGAATCCGCCCTTTGCCAGTTCTGCCACCACGCGCAGGGAGAGCGCCTTCGGGATGAGCATTTCCTGCTGGATCTGGGAAGTAGGTAGCATGGCCTCATCCCCCTGCTTGGCGAGGGCCAGGATGACACGGATGGCGTAATCGGTCTGGCGGTTGATGCGGATCATGGTTTCCTTTAACGTTTACCTTTTTGGTAAACATTTACTCTTATTGTAAGCATTTTGACAGGATTGTAATGTGTTATTTGTCACAATTCAAGGATGATAGGCGTCATGCCCGGGGTGATATAATGGCCGCACTCCAAACCTAGAGGTGTCTTTTGATCGATCCTGTCATCTTTTCATTCAAAATTTTCGGTATCAATTTCGCTTTGCGCTGGTATGGCGTGCTGGTCATGCTGGGGGTGATGGTAGCGGCCTGGATTGCCGAGCGCGAGTACACGCGTCGCGGCGAGAACAGTGAGCATATCTGGAACTCTCTGATCTGGGCCTTACCGGTTGGGGTAGTGGGCGCGCGCCTGTGGTATGTCGCCAACGCTACTCTGGGTGGCAATTCCTACTACATGGACAACCCCGGCCAGATCTTGAACATCCCCCAGGGCGGATTGCACTTCTTCGGTGGACTGCTTTTTGGCGCGCTGGCGATGATTTTCTACATTCGCCGCAATAACCTGGACCCCTGGCTGCTCCTGGACGTGGCCGCTCCCGTCACGATGATCGGACAGGCCATCGCCCGCCCGGCCAACTTCATCAACCAGGAGCTTTATGGCCAGCCGACTACGCTGCCCTGGGGCATTTCCATCGAAGCGCAACACCGCATCCCGCCCTACAATGATATGAACCTGTATCCAGATAGCACGCGTTTCCACCCCGCCTTTGCTTATGAGATGATCTGGAATTTTTTGGCTGCGGGCCTGCTGCTGTGGGCCGCGCGACATTTCCCGGAAAAGTTCAAGCCCGGCGCGATGTTCAGTTGGTGGCTGGTGCTGGCCGGTGTAGGGCGCGTGATCATTGAAGCCTTCCGCCCGGACCAACCCCGCATCCCCGGTACGGATTTGAGTTACTCACGCCTCGTGGCGGGCCTTATGGCGCTGGCGGGTGTGATCATGCTGCTGGTGCGTTATAGGTATATCCGCTTGAAGTTTGCGGAGGATTGGGAAGAAGAATACCAGATTAATCAGCAGCCCCAAAAGGCAGAAGCAGCAGAAGCCGTGTAGATCGTTTGTAGATGATGTTTTTATTAGCATAATCCACCCCGAAAAGAGCCCCTAAAGGTTTCAAAAGACCTTTAGGGGTTGGTAATCAATCCGCCAGAGCACGAAGTTCAGTTAAGTAGTACTGTCTGTTTACATCGCTCTGATTAAATATTTATCGGTATTCCCTCCGCCCCGTGTGCTGCTTCCATCAGCGCTTCCGAAAGCGTCGGGTGCGCATGCACGTTGCGAGCGATCTCATATGGGGTCATTTCCATCATACGCGCCAGGGTCAGTTCGGGCAACAGTTCGGTCACTTCGGGGCCGAGCATGTGCGCGCCCAGGATCTCGCCGTATTTCTCGTCCACCACCAGCTTGACCCAGCCCACGGCCTCGCCCAACCCGAGCGCCTTGCCGTTGGCCTGGAAGGGGAAGCGCCCTACCTTCACGCTATATCCGCGTTCTTTGGCCTGCGCTTCGGTCAGCCCAAAGGAGGC
>JAFGKO010000292.1 GCA_016928525.1 Anaerolineales bacterium
CCAATGCCGGTGCCGATGATCACGTTCACCAGCGATTGGTAACCTCGCCCTCCGCCCACCCACCATTCGCCCAAAACAGCCGCATGACCGTCATACTCAATGAACACAGGCAGCCCGAGCTCCTGCTCCAGTTCCGGGCGCAGAGCTACTTCTCGCCAGCCTTTCAGGTTCGGCGCCCACACTATAAAATCCGTTTCGGGCTCCAGCACAGCCGGCATCCCCACCCCCGCGCACAACACCTCTGCTGGTCGCAGCCCATTTTCTTGCCTCAGCACATTCAGCAGGCGGATAATCTGCCGGATCCCTTCTTGGGGTCCGTTCTGGCAGGTGGGTTCCTGCCTGCGCCCCAAAATCTCCCCCTGCGGGGTGACGATGGCTACCGCAACTTTGCTTCCCCCCAGGTCCACTGCCAATAAGTGCTTGGTAGAAATAGTCATCACCCAAATAATACCACCAGAGAGAAAAAAAGATTTTGATTCGCATAAGAAGCGTTACATTAAGTAAAATTTCCACCCTGGTGAAGGATCAATTCGAAGTGAGTAGCAATGCAATGATAACAGAAATTGGTATCTACATGGGAATCAAAGATTCAAGCGTTGTGCCACCGCCTCCAATTCATCATCAGTGATACCGAGGTAGCGCTTGGTGTAGGCGATACTTTCATGGTTGAGCTTGTGCATAATAAGCGCAAGGTCCACTCCTTGCATGCGGGCGTGATATCCCCAGGTTTTCCTCAGGGAATGGGTGCCGTAGTTTCCTCGCAATCCAACGACATTGCAGATCGAAACGATCAACTTCCAGGCTTGACCTCGCTTGATGGGTTCGGAGTACCCATTCGTCTTGGTGTTGAAAAAAACGAAGTTTTCGGGGTCATCAGTAACGCCATGATAAGCCGCTAAATATTCACTAAATGCATCTCGGATGCTCTGGTTGATGGCAATTTCATGTCGCTTGTTGCGTTTCTGCTCTTTGATCGAAAACCGATGCCTGACCCGTTTGTGGTCGTCGATGAAATGACCAATACGCAATTGAAGTAAGTCCGAAATTCGAAGTGCTGAATTGATCCCAACCACTAACAGCAAAAGATCGCGAAAACGTCGCTGACCGCGCAACAGGTTTTTGATTTGGGCTATCTTTTTTCGATCGCGGATCGGTTCAACAAAGTTCATAAAATGGTTATCCGATGGTGTGAACACAATCAGTCTGGGAACTGAATATGTCCACTCAAAACACGATAACAGATTGTTAGAAAAGAAACAAGTACCGATTTCATGGCCTTTTTTGTTAGGTAGTGAACACAATAGATATTTTGTTCATAATGGAACCGAAGTAACTAATTTTTCTTCATTCCATTGGGGCAATGATAATTCACACAATAGGATGAAACTGATGCGACGCGATGGATTGGGTGGCCACTGTATTCACGCCATTCTTTCCTCGAGTCTTCTCAGTCCTCCCAGCATGGGATTATCGCTGTTGACAACTCCCTTGCCGTGTCATTTCTCAGCGACCAGAAAGAGCCATGGACCGCTACCCAGGCGCAATGTGAATGCCACTTCTGCTTCGGCAGTGGCCAGTTCCGACTGAAACACAGCGACCTGGTCAAGTAATCCGGCTTTCGCGGCGATGTCGTAAGTCTGTCCATAGGCAAATACCTCGGGGTGATGGAATCCGGCACTCTTATATAATCGCGTGAGGTCTTGGGCACGATAGTGTTTGTACTGACTCACACCGCAGAGCTTGAGCCACTCTTCGGGAATTGGGGTATATTCTCTCACCTCGAGCTGTATGTTTGCCCCTTGTGGACTGACCGGCCAATCCTGTTCCAGGATCCACTGATAAAGCGGGGTCTCAGGCAGAACCACATAGTCTTGAGCCGTTTCCAAACCTGACACATTTCGTCTGATTCGATGCATGGTGAAATTGTTCATGCCAGATCGCGTAAACGAGATATCCGACGGGGGATAAGGCCATCTGTATTCCCAATCCCAGTTCATCGACTCGTGAACTGCTACCCCTTCCTCCTTGAGGACTCTCCTGAGCTCGGATACCACCGAACCATGCTTGCCATAGGTACTTGGGTATGCAAGTACATCTCCCAACAAAAGGACAGCGTCAAAGCTGTCGCTGGGGAAAGGAAGGACTATCGCGTCGGCATGCTGGAACATGACGTTTGTGATTTTGCGCTGCTTTCGTTCGGTCTCGGCGCGGTGCAGATCACCTTGGTTGATATCGATCCCGATTCCCTCCCCAATCTGCCCTGACAGCATCAAGAGAACGCCGCCACGTCCACAGCCTACATCCAGCACCCGACCCATGTGTTTTATCGTTCGACGCAGAAGATCGGCACGGATATCCTCGTACCATGCAAAGTCAACGTCGCACGGTCGCGCTGGCACTACTTCCAAGTTAAGCAATCTGCTCATAGGTCATAAATGTAACTTCGCAGTATATTTACTTGTACACAGCACAATAATTTTAGCCGATATTAGCCAGGATGGTATCCAGTATCTCATCATGGCGAGACTGCTCCAACCCCGGTGTTTTGAGTTCTTCGTCCAATTGCCGGAGTGTGTGCTGATGAAACGGTGCCAATCCACTCATGGATAAGTTTTCGGAACCAGGATCCAGGACTGCAATGCCTTGATAATAATCTTGCCGCAGCAAGGGATCTGAAACTTCAGCGTAGATCATGGTGGTATCAAGATGTTCATGGCCCAGGTATCGTTGTAGCGAAGACACTGGCATACCCACAGTCAACATCTGGCTGGCAAAGGTGTGCCTGAGACGTTGGGCTGTAACTGGTACTCCACATTGACGAGAATAATGAACCAGGCGTCTTTGTAAACTGCGCGGATGCAGAGCTCCATGCTGGGTGGTGAATAGATATACGGAGTCAGAGTTAGTACGGATGGCAAGATGCTGTTGTACAGCCAAAGCGACCGTGTCACTAATGTAGGCAATGCGGTCCTTGCGCTCTTTGCTGTTGTGAATGAACAACTTGCGTGCATCCATGTCAATGTCATTCAACCGCAGAGAGCAAACTTCGCTGACCCGCAGCCCGCAGTGCCACAACAAATAGAAACAGGCCAGATCTCTGATTGTTAACATCCATTCGAAGTCGGTTTTTGCTTCCGTGATAGCCTTTTGAATACCGCGTTCCAAGCGGCGAACCTGTTCTGTAGCTAAGGGCCGGGGTAAACGTTGTGGCGTATCCAACACTTTGAGCTTCAGAATTGCTTTTGGCACCTCGTAACCTTCATCAACGAGAAATTGGCATAGGGCTCGGAAATAAATCAGATCCCAATTGATGGTCCCGGGTGCTATCCCCTCACGCAACCTGGCGTCAATGTAATCTTCCAGCCAGTGAGGAGCGAGCTGTTGCCACTCGCTCCACTCATACTACTGGATGAAAAAGGTTGTTATATGGTTCAATCGACTGAAAAGCTGTCTGGTTGAGCGTTGGACAGTCTTCGCAGGCCAATTGCGTTGTTTCAAGCGCAGGAAGCGGTACAACGGCGTGCGCAACCATACTGGTACTTCGTTCAAGCGCTCTGGCATGGCTAAAATATCTGCCCTTGGCTTCTGTTGGCTTTGATTGTCATCCGACATCGACCTGGCTGTGGATGCATGCGCAGGAGATTCAAACTGCGTAATTGACAGGGGAGTAATGGGGGCCTCATCCATGGGAAACCTCTGACAGGATTGCACAATTGTCGATGACCTTTTGGATCCCGGCGTGATAATCCTGTTCTACTTGCTTGTCAGCCACATTCACATACAACTGGGTGGTTCGTATACTGGTGTGCCCGAGCATTTTTTGGACCGAAGTGACTGG
>JAFGKO010000293.1 GCA_016928525.1 Anaerolineales bacterium
GCTTTGGGTGATGGAAGTTGATCCACTGTCTTGTCAAACCAGCCGGCAAGTTCCAACCACCAGGTAATGTCTTTGCCACGATAGCGGCGAGGCATGCGGGGTGAACTGCTCACAGAGAGATAAACCACCCGTCCACTCCGATACAGTTCTTCAGCAATCTGGCAGCCGGATTGTGCCGACCCGACGACAAGCGCCGCACCAGCAGGCAGCGCCTCTGGATTTCGATATTCGCTGGAATGAAGTTGGTGGATCTCCGCCGGCAGGTTGGCGCTGACTGCCGGTATCCTGGGTTGCTGGTGCAAGCCCGTTGCGATCACCACGTTGGCAGCTTCGAATTCCCCCTCGTCTGTGCTCACCCGGTATCCAGCTTCAATGGGTTCGACCGAAGTCACCCGGATTCCGTATCTAACTGGCAACTCGAACCGCTCGATGTACGTCTCAAAGTAGGTCACAATCTCATCCCGAGGCATGAAACCGTCCGGGTCATTGCCCTGATACTCCGCTCCCGGCAGACGGGTCATCCAGTTGGGCGTGTTCAGGGTAAATGAGTCCCAGCGATTGCGCCAGACCTGCGCGCACTGATCCGCCTGCTCCAGGATAATGTGTTCGCGGCCTTGCCGTTTCAAGTAGTAGCTGGTGGAGAGCCCCCCCTGGCCGCCGCCGATGACGATAGTGTCTACGTGTGTAGTCATGTTGTCTGCCTGTCCAGGGCGATTACGCCCTGAATAACTTGGATGCGATCTTCTTGCATTTTCATCATGTTTTCACTTTCATACTGCTGGTTGCGTCCATGATCAGGTCAATGACCGTCCCACTGTCACTCCGGATCTGGATGAGGAAGGTGTCGGGACGCGCACCCCGATATCGTTCCATGTGCTTTAAGCGATCACTAACAGATTGCCCTGGCAGAAAAACTCGCCGCTTGTTATGCGGTAAGTGAGATTACTCAATGCCTGGAAGTCGGCTAAAGCCGACGAATCGAGGCGTTACGGAAATGACAGCCCCCTGGGAGGAGAGTCGTCGCATCCCTTCCATGACAGCCTCGCTTGGCTGGCCGTAGATATCGACACGCGTGGTTGTGATGTACTGCATCACATCGCGCATGTATGGGTCGGCGAGTTGCCAATGAGTCAGGATTGATTCTGAGTCTCGATGTACCTGGATTCCGTATGCACGCATCTCGTTCTCAGCGATGCAGATCTCTGCCATAAGCTGAGGACCGTTGGCCTCGATGAAATCCGTTGACTTTCGAACCGCCTCTTTGAACTTCTCGATGGCGCCGTTCTCGATCTGAAAGGTTGTGATAAAGACTATGGGTACAGACATTTTTTCTCCTTACTCACTGGCATTTTAAATCTAACCGGTTGAACCCGTGTCCGCATAACGGTTTGGGGTACTGGCGTTGGGGCGGTTACTCGGAACCTGCCTCCAGCAGAAGCTTCAAGGCTTCCAGATTGGTTACAAATTGACTTTCAAGTTGTTTCTTGACCATTCCTTCCGCCAGCTTGAAAAATCCGCCTGCTTCGACCTGCCCGCCCATGGTCATTTTTGTGCCATTCCCTTCTGTTTCAAATTTCATATCCCCTTCCACCGGAACCGGACCACTAACCACCTTGAAGCCGTACCGATTAGGTGGATCCCAGACAGTGATTTGCGAAGTGCTTTCAATATCACGGCCCAGAAAGCGGGAGACACTGCGTTGCGTTGATCCAACGCCATGTTGTTCTTCCGATGTCCATTCCACGGATATGAAATTACTCTGCCATTTATGAATGTTGGCAGGGTCGGATGCAAAATCAAAGACTTCCTGCTGCGGACGGTTGATGAATATTGCCTTTTCGATCGTAAACATTGTATGTTCTCCTTTGGCTATCAAATAGGGTGATCCAAGATATTGAGTGTCAAATAGTTTGGAAATAAATCTAAAGGGGAGCGCCATTTGATGCTGGCGCTCCCCTCCATGGGCATCCACCGGAGGAGGGGATAGGGATGCCCAAGAATGTTGGAACTACGGGGTGTACGTCTATTACCGTCCTGGCGGGCCATACTGTATTGCGGAATCCTGTGCTGCAGTCTGTTCACTCTGGTGATAGATATCCAGGCCATCCTGAATTGCCGCAAACGTTCCTCGCTCACTGAGATAGTATTGGGCCAGGCTGTTCTGAATTACCACAGGCGCTGACCATTCACTTTGATGGTAGATAGCCAGACCTGCCGCGCTACCAGTGATGGGAATCATAGCCGTTTCATTGAGATGGGAAAAATCCGGTCTGGGTGGCCAGCTTAAATTTACTGCGGCAGATGTCTGCCCGGCATAGAACTTTGCCATCGCTTCCCATCGGTAGGCCGAGACGTCGGCGGCGCTCAGGGTGGTCAAATTCGCTCCGGTAACGGGAATCTGTGCTCCTTGTGCGGCGTAGAACTTTGCCATCGCATCCCAGCGGTAGGCCGAGATGTCGGCAGCGCTCAGGGTGGTTAAATTCTGCGTGGCGGGCTGTCCGGCGGATATCGTGGGCAAGACCCCGGACGTATAAACCACGATTGCCGATACCAATACAAGAATCGCAACGGCAACCAGCAAATATTGATTCTGAAGTTTGGTCCTGGAAGTAGATAACATGATTTAATTCTCCTTATAGAAATTAGATGAACGGTTTGGATGCGCATTCAGGTATTCCTGTCCGCGCGTCGTTGCCAAAGAATGGTACTGAACTGATCGAGCAAGGTCGGATTTTTGTCTTATAATGTTGAAGAAATTCAACTCCTGCGGAAAGAAATTTGATCTGCTCACCATATTGGACAATTACGATGATGTCAGTCTACATTACGGGCGTGACAGGAGCGTGACAAGAAACCAGGGGCGATCGGAGATATTGAGTGTCAGATGGTTTGGAAATAAAGCTTCTGGGTCCGCCCGAGGTGTTCTATAGTGGTCAGCCGGTAAAATTCGCCGCCCGTAAGGCGTTGGCTTTGTTCGTTTACTTGCTTGTCGAAAGCGGGACGCATCCGCGCGAAAAACTTCAGGCCATCTTCTGGCCTGAGAGCGAGACCCACCTGGCGCAGTCCGCTTTGCGCTCCACGCTGGCGCGCATCAAGGATGCATTGCGGGGAGTGGACGAACCTCTGCGTATCGAGGGCGATCAGGTAGCATTAAACAATTCATGTGTTTCCACACTGGACCTGGACTTGGTCAAGCGACTGGCGACAGATACCCAATCGGCACAGATTGCGCCGCCTACACTTGCCCTGTTGCAGAACGCGGTGGATTCCGTGCGCGGGCCATTCCTCGAAGCCTTCTCCCTGCCTGACGCACCCGCTTTCAACGATTGGATAATCATTCAGCGCAACGCCTGGGGGGGACGCCTGAACCTCATCCATGAGCGTTTATCGAACCATCAACTCGAAACCCATCTCATCGGACCCGCTATCGAGACGGTCAACCGCTGGCTCATTCTGGATCGACTGAACGAAGGTGCCTACCGTCGCTTGATGCGCCTGCATTTCCTCAACGGTGACCGCTCGGCGGCCCTGCAAACCTATGAAACCTGCCGCGACCTGTTGGCGCAAGAACTGGGCGTCGAACCATCCTCCGAAACCGAAGAAATGCTGGCATACATCCATTCGGCGCAGATCCCCGCCCCAGATTTAGCTGTCCAAGCCGAGGCTCGGGACGACCGTCTTTCTATCCCGTTCGTAGGCCGCTCCGAGGAATATCAGGCCCTGGTAGGAGCTTTTCGCCGGGCCAGGCAAGGAATTCCGCAAATTGCAGTCATATCAGGCGAATCAGGCATGGGCAAAACCCGCCTGGCGGATGAATTCCTGAACTGGGCAGGCACAGAGAAAGCCGATATCCTGCGTGGGCGCGCTTACGAGACCAGCGGCGGCCTGCCCTACCAACCCGTCATCGACGCCTTGCGCGAGCGGCTGGAACGCGAGAACGCCCCTGAAGACTTACTCGATGACACCTGGCTGGTGATTCTCACCCGTATCCTGCCCGAACTGCGCGAGCGCTACCCGGACCTGCCAGCCGTCTCAGTCGACGAAGCCACTGCCCGCTCGCGGTTGTTCGAAGCGATTGCCCGTCTCGGAGCATCCCTATCTGCCCGAAGTCCGCTTATCCTGCTGGTGGATGATTTGCAATGGGCTGATGCGGGCACACTGGAGTTGCTCCACTACCTGGCCCGCAGTTGGCGCACCAGCCATAGCCCAATCCTGCTCTTGATCCTGATGCGAGATGAAGCGCTCTCGCACGGATCTGCTCTGCGCGACTGGATGAGCGGCCTGACGCGCGACCTCCCTGTAACCCGCCTCTCTCTGCCGCCCGTGCAGGCTTCCGCTATGGAAGAATTGATTCAATCCCTGACAGGTGAACATGCAGCGGGTGCTGCCGACTTATCTGCCTGGTTGACAGCTGAAACGAACGGCCAGCCTTTTTTCGTGATCGAGACCCTCTCAGCGTTGGATGATTACGGCGCGTTAGTTTGGGGGGATGAAGAAACACCATCCCCCATTCTGGACGCGGTGGCGACCTTGACCAATTTGAAATCCATGGATTCTCAGTCACTGGCGCCTACAATCCACGATGTTGTTCTGTCGCGCCTTGAGTGGTTGAGCCAACCAGCCTCGGCTGTGCTGGCCGCAGCCGCAGTGATTGGCCGCGACTGCAGCTTTGCGCGCCTGCACCAGGTGGCCGGGACTGACGAACAAAGTAGCCTGGATGCCCTGGACGAGTTGTTGTCTGCCCGCCTGATGTCGGAAGCCCGCAACGCAGCCCGGCCTTATATCATCTCCCATGACCGTATCCGCGAAGTCGTTTACGCCCAGATCAGCGCAGCGCGCCGCGAAGTTTTTCACCGGCGGGCCTTGAATGCGTTGGCCGAAGCAAAAGCTCCACCTGCAGAACTGGCGCATCACGCTTTATCAGCGCAGGAATGGCAATTCGCTTTTCAGCACAGCTTGAGAGCAGGGGATGAAGCAATGCGTCTCTATGCAATGGTGGGCGCCGTCCATCATTATGAGACTGCCCGTTCGCTACTCAATGAGAGTAAAGCGATTGTGGATACGACTACCTGTCAGCATCTTTATGCCCAGCTGGGACAGGCTTACGAATTGGAATTTCATCACCGCGAGGCGTTGACCATTTACGAGGAAATGCAGGCGCAGGCCTCTGCACGCGACAGCCGCGAAATGGAACTGGCTTCGCTGGTGGCGCGCTTCGTCGTACTCCCCGTGCATTACGACACACAGGATGTGGAACAGGCGAGAGTTCTAGCACAGGAGGCTGTCCCTCTGGCCTATATGCTCGAGGATCTGGAGGCGCAGGCGCAAATCGAACTGAGTCTTGCCCGGATGTACAAATTCGGTGACAGGCTGATCGAGCCGGCCATTGCCCACTTCCGCGCCGTAGAAAAACTGGCAGGCAAGGCTGGTTTGCGTGAGCAGTTGGCCTGGGCCAAGTTGGAACTTGGCGTGGCGTTCATATTCCTCGGTCAGCTCGAGCAGGCCGAGTCGATCTTGACCGAATCGATGGAGATCTTCCGCGAACTAGACCAGTATCCGAGAGTGCTGAGTTGTTTGCATAATCTGGCGATCATCCAGATGGAAATCGGGAAGTTTGCCGCCGCGCTAGATTTGCTGGACGAAGCCTACCGGGCGAACAAAGCGCTTGGCAGTCCCACCTCGATCTATGCCCTGGCTACCACGCATAACGCGATCCATATCGTACGGGGCGAATATGACCGGACCTTCGAGGCCTTAACCCCCTCGCTAGAGCTGGAGGAATCCCAGATCTTATCCGGGCTGTGGATCGATATCTTTCAACAGTTGGCCTGGTGCTACTATGACCTGGGGGCTTACGAGCTAGGAATCGACCACTGTCAAAAAGCGATCAGCCATCATCGTTATATCAATTCCACAGGGCGCGCGCCTGCATTCGCCGTACTGGCTCTCTTGCAAATACGCTGTGGGAATTTGAACGAGGCTGAAGAAGCCGTGAGGCAAGGTTGGGAGAATTTCGATCTTGAATGGCAGACTTATTCAGGCTGGTGGGAAACCCATTCCATTCTAGAGGCAGAAGCGGAGTTGGCGCTGGCGCAAGGCGAATCGACTCGGGCGGCGCGTTGCATCGAACAGCTGCTGGGGAAATATGACGAACTGAAGCTGCACCATTTCAAGCCAGGCATCTTATATCTCAAGTCCAGAGTGGCGCTGGTTGCAGGAAATAAAGAAGAGGCTTATCAAACGCTTTCTGATGCGCTGGCACTGTCCGATGAAATGGGCGCACACCGTGAAGTTTGGGCAATGTGTTGGGCGCTGAGTGAGCTAGAAGCAGAATGGGGGAATAAAACGGTCGCAAGCAAATTGATAGAGCGGGCATGCAATGAAGTACAGTTTATCGCCGAGCACGCTGGCACACCCAAACTGCGTGAGATTTTCCTGTCACGACCAGATGTGCAATTGATTGTGGGAGCAATTTAATTTTCCCCTTACCAACTACTTTCTCTGTGGGATTCCTCCATTTCTATGGAAGCCCAACACCCCTAAATCGCTGAAACTCCCCTCGGGCAAGCCCAAATTCCCATAGACCGGGAACTTGTGCCCGGAATCGCGCAGCTGCTTGAGGGACTGGGCCAGGCCCAGGGTGCCGTATTCGCGCGTACGGGTGGTGTGATCCAGGTCGATCATCTCAGTCATGATCGTCTGGTTGGTTCCAGCTTCTTGCAGGATGCGTCCATCTGGGTCTACGATCAGGGATCGTCCGCCACCCCATGTTCCCACGCCGTTGACACTGACAATATAAGCCTGATTGAAAATGGCGTTGGCGCGGCATATAATTAGCTCCAACTCACGATCTGATGTAGGCGTCATCGTCGGCTGCAAAATAACCTCCGCGCCCATCCAGGCCAGCGTGCGTGAAACCTCCGGGAACCAGATATCGTAGCAAATCACCAGGCCAAAGCGACCTACATCAGGAATATCGAAAACACAGAACTGATCGCCAACCGCTGTCCCGTTCTCATAAGGCAACCAGGGGAACATCTTGCGATACTTCGCCACGATCTCCCCTTGCGGTGAAACGACAATCGCCGTGTTATAAACCTGGTCGCCATCTTTTTCGTACATCGAACCGGGCACCAGCCATTGACCGGTTTTGCGCGCCAGGGCACATAGACGCTCTGTCAGAGGCCCTGGAATTGTCTCAGCGTTTTGCCTCCAGGTATCGGGCTTCTCTGTCGAAACGAATTGCACCAACCCCGGTACGACCAATTCATGGTACATCACCAATCCCACCCAGGGGAAATTGCGCCGGATGTTGAGGGCGATGTCCGACATTTTATCTAGCGTAGCATGCGCATCCCACGCTACCACTGACATTTGCACACCGGCAACACCAAATAAACGTGACATCATCTCTCTCCCAGATCAGGGATATGTTTCCACAAAATGGCAGGCGACGAAGCGGGCGCTTCTTACCTGACGAAATTCTGGTTCCGTTTCGCGACAGATATCCTGCACCAGAGGGCAGCGCGTGTGGAACCGGCAGCCGGGCGGCGGCGCGACCGGGCTGGGCACGTTGCCTTCCAGTACAGTCAACTCGCGCTGCTGGTCCACTACCGGCAATGGGATCGCGCCGAACAAAGCCCGCGTGTACGGGTGCAAGGGCATTTCGAACACATCTTCACTTGGCCCCAGTTCCACCAGCTTGCCGAGGTACATCACGCCAATACGGTCGCTGATGTGCTGCACCACATTCAAGTCGTGCGAGATAAACAGATAAGTCAACCCATGTTCCTGCCGGAGTTCCTCCAACAAGTTGATGATTTGCGCCTGCACCGAAACATCCAGCGCCGAGGTCGGCTCGTCCAGCACGATCAAACGCGGATTAAGCGCCAGCGCCCGTGCGACTGCCACGCGCTGACACTGTCCACCGGACATCTCGTGCGGGAATCGGTCCAGGTGTTGCGCGCCCAATCCGACCTGTTCCAGCAGTTGGATCACACGATCCCGCACCTGGTGCCGTTCAATGACATGATGTGTGCGCAGGGGTTCCGCCACGATCTGTTCCACTTTCAAACGCGGACTCAACGAAGAAAGCGGGTTCTGGAAAACAATTTGCATCTGGCGGCGCATCGCGCGCATCTTCTTCCCGCTCAAGGAGGTAATGTCCTGCTGGTCGAAGATGACTTTGCCCTCGGTCGGCTCGATCAGACCCAAGAGCACGCGACCTAAAGTGGTCTTGCCACAACCAGACTCGCCCACCAGCCCAAACACCTCGCCCGCATGGATGTCCAGGCTGACGTCATCTACCGCGTAGATATAGCGTTGCCTGCCTGCCAGCCAGCCGCCGGGCAGACGGAAGTATTTCTTCAGGGACTTCGCTTTGACCAGCGGAGTAACGGAGATACGGACAGGTGCTCTCATCGATCAACCACCAGAAAACAGGCGCTTTTATGGTTTCCTTCTACATCGAACAGCGACGGGGTTTCCAGAGTGCAGCGCTCATAGACAAATTCACAGCGCGGCGCGAAGGCGCATCCCACCACCTCGCCGGGGTTGGATGGGACCGTGCCTGTAATGGCAGCCATTTTTTTGCCGCGCGAGCCAGGGCGAGGGATGGCGTTCATCAAGCCACGCGTATAGGGATGCTGCGGCTCCTTGAAAATATCGCGCGTGCTCCCGCTTTCAGCCACGCGCCCGGCATATAGAACGGCTAGCCGGTCGCAGGTCTGTGCAACAACGCCCAGGTTGTGTGTGATCAGAATAACGGAGAAGTCCATTTTTTGCTGCAAATCGCGCAACAGACGCAAGATCTGCGCCTGGATGGTCACGTCGAGGGCCGTGGTCGGTTCGTCCGCAATCAACAGGCGTGGGCGGCAGGAAAGCGCCATGGCGATCATCACGCGCTGTTGCATACCGCCGGAAAGCTGATGCGGATACGAAGCCAGGATACGCTTCACATCCGGCAAGCCAACGGCTTCCAGCATTTCGGCTGCATGCTGGCGCGCCTCGGCAGCGTTCATGGACAAATGCTGGTGGACCACGCGCTCGATCTGCGAGCCAATCGTAAAAACCGGGTTGAGCGAGGAAGATGGATCCTGGAAGATCATGGCGATCATCCCGCCGCGCACGTCCTCCATCTCATTTTTCGACAATTGCAGCAAATCATCCCCGTCAAAGAGGACCTGTCCTTGCGAGATGCGCGCTGAGCGGGGCAGCAGGCGCAGGATTGAGAGGCCAGTCACAGTCTTTCCGCAGCCTGTTTCACCGACCAGGCCGAATGTCTCGCCCATGTACACTTCGAACGAAATGCCCATTAAGGCTTGATTTACGCCCCGACTGGTGCGGAATTCGAGGCAGAGGTCGCGGACTTCGAGCAATTTTTGCACCGCCTCTCCCTGCGGGAGAGGGACAGGGGTAAGGGCATGGTTGGGGGCGCTCATCGGTACTGCCTCGGGTCGAAAATATCGCGCAGGGTGTCGCCCAACAAATTAAAAGCCAAAACAACGATAAAAATAGCAATGCCGGGAAAAGTCGAAATCCACCACTGTTCCAAAATGAAGGAGCGCCCTTCGCTGACCATCAGGCCCCAATCGGGGTTGGGCGGCTGCGTACCAAGACCGAGGAAGGCTAGGCCGCCCATTACTAAAATGACGGTGCCCATATCCACAGTGGCCTGGACGAGAATTGGCGAAATGGTATTGGGCAAAATATGGCGCAAGATGATGACCCAATCGCTCACACCGATGGCCTGGGCGGCTTCCACAAAATAACGCTGGCGCAGGGAAATAGTGACGCCGCGCACCAAGCGTGTGTACCATGGCCACCAGGAGATGACCAGCGCAATGGCGGCATTTCCCAGCCCGCGGCCCAAAGCCGAGGCAATAGCCATGGCCAGCAGCAATGAAGGGAAGGCCAGGAACAGGTCGGTTGTACGCATGATGGCTTCGTCGATCCAACCGCCCTTGTAACCTGCAATCGCACCCAGCGGCGCACCCAACAGCACGGCGAAAGCCACCACGCCAATCGGCACAATCAAGGCAGGACGCGCGCCTACAATCACCCGGCTGAACATATCGCGGCCGAGGCGGTCCGTGCCAAAGATATGCTCACCGGACGGTGCCAGCAGGGCGTTGTCCACGTTCGTCTTGCCAGCGCCTTCTCCTGGGTAAGGCGCAACCTGATGAGCAAAAATCGCCATCAAGATAAACAGCACAAGCACAATTGTGCTTGCCAACGAGAGCGGGTCACGCGTAATGACACTCAACACGTGCTTGAAAGTACGTGTGCTCTGAGAGGTTTCGAGGTTGGCAACTTGAACAGCACTCATAACTATCTCAAACTAATGCGCGGATCGATCCACGCCTGCAATAAATCCACGATCAGGTTGATGAGCACGTAACCGCTCGCGCCGAAAAGGGTTACGCCCATGATGGCAGGGTAATCGAGATTCAACAGCGAACGCACGGTGAACAGCCCCAGCCCGGGCCAGTTGAAAATAATCTCGACGAAAAAAGTGCCTGTCAACGCGAAAGCGACCGTCAGGCCGATGACCGTCAGCGTGGGGCTGATGGCGTTTTTCAAGGAGTACAAATAGGTTACGATCATATCGCGAATACCATAGGCGCGCGCCGTGCGAATATAGTCCTGTTCTAACACTTCGAGCATAGCAGCGCGCGTCATGCGCGCAATCAGACCAATCGGATAGGCCGCCAGGGTTAACGCAGGTAGGACCAGGTGCAGGGAAGCGTCTTTTAACGCGGCCCAGTTGCGGGTCAGGAGAGAATCGAGCACGATAAAGTTGGTGATCTGTTCCACCGGACTGGTGAAGCGTAGATCGCCGCTTACCCTTCCGGCGAGGGGAAATAAGTCCAGGTTCCTGAAAAAGAGGATTTGCAGGAGAAGTCCAAGATAAAAGGCCGGCATTGAAACGCCGACAATGGAAACGGCGCGCACGGCCACATCGAGCCAATTGCCCTGGGCGCGAGCGCTCAACACACCCAACGGCACACCAAGCAATGTAGCCAGGATCATTGCTGTGGCCAGCAATTCAAGGGTGGCGGGCAGGCGGTCTGTCAGTTCCTGCGTGACCGGGCGCTTGGTACCAATGGAGTTCCCCAGGTCGCCACGCAGAAGGTCGCTCATGTAGATGGCGTACTGAACCGGCAGGGGTTTATCCAGTCCCAGTTGTTTTTCAACGCGCTCGATATCCTCAGGCCGCGCCTTGGGACCGATGTACAACGCTGCCGCATTGGACGGCACGACCCGCGCCAGGAAGAACGCGATGATCGAAACGCCAATCAACACAAACAAGGAAGAGAACAGGCGACGGAGGACGAATTCAAGTTTGCGCATGGTTCAAAAACAGTAGGGGCGGACGACCGTCCGCCCCTAAGTTAGTTATGCATTATCTACTGAGCAGCACGCAGGTCATAGAAGAAATAGTAGACGAACGGGTAATTCAAATTGTACTTGAATCCCTGGATGTGGTTGGGGATGACGAATTGTGTTTTGGTGTCGAAGAAGAACACGCCAGGCGCTTCATCTACCAACAGGTTCATCGCCTCTACATATTTAGCCTGCGATGCAGCCGGATCCATGACGGTTGCGCCAATGGCTTCGTCTACCAGCGCATTGAAGTCGGGGTTGTTCCAGTATGAGAGATTGAAAAATGGTTTCTCGGTATAGTAGAACAGAGACCACAGATTATCTGAACCAGCATCTGAATAGGTGGGCCAGTACAGCACCAGGAACATATCCTGCGCATTGGGCGGATCAGATTTGGCCAATTCCCATTGCTGATTCCAGAGTAATGGTTCAATGGTCACATCCACACCAATCTGGGCAAATGAGTCTTTGATCAGGGGGGCGATAGCTGCCTCGACTTCATTTTCGGAGGCATAAGTCAACTTAAGGCTGAAGCCACCGCCTTCGTAACCAGCTTCTTTCAGAAGCGTCTTCGCCATTTCCAGGTCGTAGGTGTACTGATTGACATCTGGCGACCAGGGCCACACACCTGCCGGGACAGGGCCGCGCGACTGCGCACCCAGGCCGCGCGCGCCAATCGTGATGACGTCATCATAGGGAATGGCGTACGAAAGCGCCTGGCGGACTTTTATATTGTCCAATGGCGGACGCAGGGTGTTGAAGAAACCGACATAGTTGAAGAAGGAGGGTTCTTCAAAATAAGTGTAATCGGGATTGTCCTTGAAGGTGTCGTAATTCTCGATAGGAAGACGGCTGGCCAAATCCACATCACCGCCTTCCAACATCTGCTGCTGGGTAGTTTCTTCAGGCACAATCTGGACCAGCACCTTGTCGAACTGACCCGCTTCCCATCCGCCCCAGTAATCATCGAAGCGGGTAAAGACAATTTCCTGATCAGGCGTGTATGATTCGAGCATATATGGTCCGGTCCCGGCTTCCAAGCCAGCTTCAAAGTAGTTCTCGTCCGCTGCAGCGGCTTCGAGCGCCTTCGGGCTGACGATCCAGGCACCATATAGTGAGGAAGCAACCAGGTCAATCGGGGCAGAAGCGCTCAGGTTGAAGTTCACGGTCAGGTCGTCTACCACTTCCACATTGTCCAGCATCCACCAGATGAAGGCAGCGCCGGCGTGATCTTTGGCAGCTTCGATAGAGGCCTTCACAGCCTCCGCATTCATCGATTCACCATCGTGGAATTTCACATTTGGGCGTAGATGAAAAGTCCAGACCGTGCCATCCGCATTGGATTCCCAACTTTCAGCCAACAGCGGCGTAAACTTCTCGGCAGAGTCGGGTGGATTGATGCGCAACAATTGCTCGTACAGATTCGCCATATAAGCTGCCTCTGTCGAGAACGACTTGACCGGATCCCAGGTGGTGATATTGGCTGTGTTGGCGATCATGAGCACCAAAGGTGCTACAGGGGCTTCTGTAGCCGCAGGCGCCTCTGTGGCTGCGGGCGCTGCGGGTTCTTCCGGAGCGGCAGGCGCTTCAGTGGGTTTCGGGCCGCAGGCAGCCACCAACATCACCACTGCCAGCAAAGTAAACAAGAACAATTTTCGGTTCATCTTTTCTCCTCTCGGCGAGATATGGGTATCAGTTTAATCTTACTCGCCGGGTTTGCAAAATGTTTGCAAAGGGTCAGTTTGGACTCCATGTTAAATTGAACCGCGAAGAGGCGAAGTTCGCGAAGTTTCTTAATTGTCGCGAAGGATACTTCCTTCGCGTCTCTAACAACTTCTTCGCGTTCTTCGCAACTTCGCGGTGAAAAACAATACTTCTCAAAGAGTGACTTTCGCAAAGCACGAGCACGATATAATCTAACCAGATGAAGCCATCGATCTTGCTGCACACCAAATTCCTGGTCCCGCGTCCAACGCCAGACCTTTTACCGCGCCCGCATCTGGTTGAATGGCTGGAAAATCAAATGGACAGGCGGCTCATCCTGATCTCCGCCCCGGCCGGATATGGCAAGACCACCATTTTAGCGGACTTTCTGAACGCCTCGGACCGCCCCTTTGCCTGGTACCAGCTCGATGCGAACGACAGCGACCCGACCGTTTTCCTGACCTACCTGATTGAAGCGCTGCGACGCATGAAAGACGCGCCGGTTTCCATCACAAACGCCCTCGGCCAGACAGCCCAATCCCTGCTGGATAGCCCTGATTCGTCGATTTCGCCCCAGCGGGTGTTGACCGTACTTATCAATGAATTGACCGAGCAGCTCGAGGATATCTGGTTGCTCGTGTTGGAAGACTATCACTACGTCACGAACCCGGTGATACATCAGTTGGTGGATTTTTTACTCGAGAACGCGCCCTCCAGTTTGCGGCTAATCATTTCAACCCGCGCCGACCCGCCCATCGCGCTGGCTCGTTTGCGTGCGCGTGGTCTGCTGGCCGAGTTGCGATCCCCATCCCTGCGCTTTCGTGATGAAGAAGTGACAACCTGGCTGGAACGCAACTTGCCTGATCTTTCCAGCGAAAACCTGAACCTGCTTCACGAAAAAACGGAGGGATGGGTAGCTGCATTACAGATCATGCGTTCATCATTGAGCGGACGGGATGCAAAAAGTATGAACGAAGTGCTGGCGGGCCTGAGCGGCACGCAGCAATTTATCTTTGAGTATCTGGCGGAAGAGGTTTTCCGCCGCCTGCCGGATGAAACACAGAACTTCTTGCTGCGGACATCCATCCTTTCCCAAATGGACGCAGCCGCCTGTAACGCAGTAGCCGAAATCCAAGATTCGCAATCCATGTTGCAACGCTTGGAAAGGCAAAACCTGTTTCTTACCAGTCTTGACCCCAACCGATGTTGGTATCGTTATCATTACCTGTTCCGTGATTTCCTTTACAGCCGATTGCAGCGTGAGGGAATAGAGTATGTGAAAAACCTTGAATGGGTTGCGGGTGCTCATTACGAAAAACAGGGCGAACTCGAAATAGCTTATACACACTACCTGGCCGCACAAGAATATGAATCTGCTGCGCAAGTTGTTTTGGTCTTCGCTGCCGATTTTGTCGAACGTGGGCGCATCGAAATCCTGCATCGTTACTTGAACGCTTTACCAGTTGAAGTCATGCGGGCAAATCCGGAGTTGTTATTACAGCACGGAAATGCTCATTGGCGTCTCGGGCAGGCCGGCCTGGCCATTGCAGCCTTCGAAGACGCGCGTTCCGCTTTTTCTGAAAAGGGCAACTCCGGGGGAGTCTGCCGCGCTCTTACCCGTCTGGCGGAAGTCAACCGCGCCCAGGGACATTACCGTCAGGCACAGCATCTGGCCACTGAAGCGCTCTCTTTTGCGAGTGAGGACGACCATGCTGTCCGGGCAGAAGCGCTGCTGGCGCTTGCCAAAAGCACCGGCTTTCTGTCCGGCATGGACCAGGGACGTTCACTGGCCGAACAGGCGGTCGAAGAATCGCGGAAAGCCAGCGATAAGCTCAGTTCGCTGGCGCGCGCAAATTACCTGCAATCGCTGGGACAAATTTGCTGGTGGCACGGCGACCCGCAAGCTACCGTTCGTTATTGCCAGGAAGCCCTGCAACTGGCTCCCGAAGGACTTTCCCCGATCGCCGCCCAGGCGTATGTCTCGATGACCACGCCCTATCTGTACTGGCGCGAACTGGACAAAGCCTTACAATACGCTGAACGCGGGTTGGAAATTGCCCAGACCCTGCATTTGAAAGAACTGCTTCCCAGCGCTTACACGGCTTTAGGGAATGTACTAACTCGTTTGGGAGAGACGGCGCGTGCAGAGACCTGCCTGCGTCAGGCGATGGACATCGGCCAGCAATTAGGGCTGGCCTCTTACGAGCAAATGATGGCCACCGGTTTTCTCGCCTACAACCTGTGTGGACAGGGGCGGGTAGAAGAAGCCCGCCAGCTTACCGAGGGCGTGCTCTGGTCTTACACCGGTAACCCCGACACCTACGAGGCTTACGTCTGCCGCAGCGTGCTAGCTGATGTGACTCTGGAAAGCAATCAACTCGACAAGGCAGAAGCGTTATATGGTGAGCTTGTGGAAGTGGGAGAGCGTCGTCAATTCCGCATTCCGCTTGCAATGGTCTACTTTGGTCTGGCCTACATCCATCTTGAAACGGAGCGCTTCGAAAGCGGCCTGGAATTCGCCCGCAAAGCATTGCATTTGATCGAGGCAGCTAAGGTATTTCAACTCTTTCTGGACCAGGGCGACCGCAGCCGGGTGGTCAGCCAGGCCCTGATAGATGGCGGAGAGCAAAGCCCCTTCCTGGAACGCGTGCTCGAAAACCTACCCGCCGAGCGTTCTGCTGCTCGAGTTTCTACAGTTGACGAACACACGATCAGTGTAGATTGTTTGGGCGCCTTCCATGTCAGTGTGGGGGGAAACGAAATCTCACAGGAACGCTGGGTATCTGCCAAAGCGCGCGATCTACTGGCCTATTTCGTCACCTTCCGCGGCGAACGCATCCCAGCGGAGCGCGTCTTCGACGCAATCTGGGGGGAGAAAGGTTCCAGCCGCACGGCCTTCCATACCGCGCTCTCCCGTTTGCGTAATGCACTGCGAGCAGGTGAAAACGCGTATCGTTTTATTTACGTCGAAACGGGAGAATACTGGCTGGATGCTACTCGCTTCCGTATCGACATCGACGAGTTTGATACAGCGTTGGCCAAAGCCCGTTCCACAACCAATAGAGTTACTGCCATTCACTGGTACCAGAACGCGGTCGAGTTCTATCGAGGCGAGTATCTCCAAAATCTGTACTATGAGTGGGTTTTCCCTGAACGAAGACGTCTGACCCAGGCTTATCTGGGCGCATTGCAGGAAATCATCGCTCATTTCGCTTCAAGCCTGGACCCTGAACCTGCTCTCCGCTATCTCGAAAAAGCCTTTCCTGTGGATAATCTCAACGAAGAGTTGTACCGTTATGCCATGCAAGCTTACACTACAATGGGGAATCGCGCGGGGCTGGTTAGAATCTTCCAGGAATTGAAACGGGTCTTATCAACCGAATTAGAGATTGAACCATCCCTGGCCACAGTATCCCTGTACCAAACCCTGCTCAAAAAATTCCGGGTGTAGATGCCATATTCCAAAAGCAAATGTCGCCCAAATGTCGTGAGCACGACATGGTCAATTCAGGAGAAATCCCTATAATGGTGGCTGAAACCTGAAAGGAGACAGCGATGAGGCAACCCGACCTTGGACTGAAAGTCAACGAACTGCGCCAGCAAAAGGGAATGACCCAGGAGCAACTGGCAGAAAAATGCAAGGTCAGCCCGCGCACCATCCAGCGCATCGAAAGCGGGGAGGTGGACCCGCGCGCCTACACCCTGCAATGCCTGAGCGAGGCCCTCGAATTCGACTTCATGGAGGACAACACGGGCAACGAAAATCTCTGGCTGACAATTTTGCACTTGAGCAGCGCGGTCCCATTGCTGGTTGTTCCGCTGCTGCTCTGGTCCTGGAAGAAAACGCAGAGTTACAAAATCGACAAACAGGGGCGCGAGGTGCTGAACTTCCAGATCACGATGATGCTGCTCTTGTTTTTGGGCGGCTTCCTGCTCATGCTCCTCCCGGTCATTCTGATTACACTGGGAAACGCGCAGGTCGACCTGGGGATAAATTTAGGGCTGCTCGAAATCATGCTGTTGTGCGGACCCACACCCATGATCCTCGTTGGACTGTTCGGCGCTTACCAGGGCGTGCTCAATGCCGCCCGGGCTTTGGCAGATAAACCGATACACTACCCGCTGAGTATCCCCTTCGTCAGATAATTCCGAATTGGCTCAAGTCGTCCGTAGTGCAGGCACATCCAGCGTTTTCAGGTTCCGCATCTCCGGCCAAAACTTTGCCACTGTCAATACCACCAGGATCGTTCCTATCCCGCCCCCCACCACGGCAATGATCGGGCCAAAAAGCGACGCAGCCATACCCGATTCGAATGCGCCCAATTCGTTGGATGTGCCAATGAAAATGCTGTTGACCGCGGCCGTACGTCCGCGCATTTCATCGGGTGTGAACGTCAAAAGAAGCGTAGCGCGAATGATGACACTGATATTGTCCAACGCGCCTAGCAGGGTAAGCATGGCTACCGACAGCAGGAAATTCGTCGAAAGCCCGAAGACGATTGTGGCAATCCCAAACCCGGCCACGGCCAACAGCAAGGTCTTCCCGGCGCGTTGGAAGGGTGGCAAGTGCGCCACGGCAAAAGCCATGATAAGCGCGCCAACGGATGGCGCCGCGCGCATGATACCCAATCCCTGCGGCCCCACCTTAAGGATGTCGGTTGCGTAGATGGGAAGTAGAGCCACAGCCCCACCAAACAAGACCGCGAACATGTCCAGCGTAATGGCTGCCAGGATAACCTGCGTGCCTTTGATAAAGCGGAAACCTTCCTTGAGCGAATCCAGCGTGGCAGCCTTGCGCGAAAGCGCCAGCGGACGTCCCTTGATCAGGCTGAGCAAGACCAGGAAAGTAAAAGCGGCAACCGCATCGAACACATAAATGACCGTGACATTGTTCCAAAGCGCCACGATCACGCCCGCAGCAGCCGGACCGGCAATGGAAGCCAACTGCCAGGCGCTGCTGCTCCAGGTGGCTGCGCTGGCAAACAACTCCGGCGGGACGGCTTCTGGCACTAGCGTGGAAGCAGCCGGGTCGTTGAAGGCGCGTGCGATCCCGATCCCCAGCAAACAGGCATAGATCAAGACGAGCGGGCCTTGAGAGTATGAGAGTAATCCCAGCCCGAGCGCACACAGCGCAAACGCAGCCTGTGTAAGGCGTACGATTTTCCTGCGGTTGTGCTGATCGGCCACGTGCCCGGCGGGCAAGGACAGCAGAATAACCGGCACTACCTGCACCAGTCCGACCATCCCCAAGGCAAAGGCGCTGCGCGTGCGCAGCCACAATTCCCAGGCAATGGCAAAGGTCAGCATTTCATTGCCGAACGAAGTAATAAAGCGACCTGTCAGCAGCAGGCGAAAATCCCGTGAACGCAGCGCTTTGTAGGGGTCGTGGTGCGCGTTCGTAGTGGAAGCAGATGGACTTTCTGTTGTCATTTTTTTAGCCGGGAGCTTTCCGGTTAGAATAGAACGAAGATGGGATTATACTTCTCTTGCGCACCGTCCCGAAGGGTTCCCACGCTTCAAACCTGCATCCTGACCAAACCTTTGGGACGTTCTATAATACCCACGGTCACAAATTGCGCTTTCCCACTCGTGAAAGAGCGCAATTCCCTGGCACCGCCCGCTCACCCCGCACAGTTCGTTCGTGCGGGGCAGGTGGCAGGTGTGTGACCGCCCTGGGTGTACATAAACAGGATGATTCCATGCCCCCAACCATCAACAACCACATGTATAACGAATTCGCCGATTCCTGGTGGGACGAGAACGGTACGTTGCACCTGCTCAAGGTCATGGTCAACCCCTGGCGCGTGCCCTATTTCGAGGAAGCGATGACCAGGCACTTCGGCATGGACTTGGGCCCTGTGCGCCTGCTGGACATCGGTTGTGGCGGCGGTGTGCTGGCGGAAGAATTCGCCAGGCTAGGTTGCCAGGTGACAGGCATCGACATTTCGGACGAGTCTCTTGCTGTGGCGCGCGCTCACGCCCGGGCCGAGGGCCTTTCCATCGATTACCAGAGCGGGTCGGCGACTCAGTTATCATTTAACGGGAGCTGTTTCGAGGTCGTCAGTTGCTGCGATGCGCTGGAACACATCCCTGAGTGGGAGCAGGTCATCGCCGAAGTCGGGCGTGTGCTCAAACCGGGCGGTCTGTTCCTGTTCGATACCATCAACCGCACCCCAAAAAGCAAATCGACTTTTATTTTCGGCTTGCAGGAGTGGTCGTTCACCAAGCTCTTCCCCCCGGATGCCCATGTCTGGGAGATGTTCATCACCCCCGATGAGTTGGCCAATGCACTCGAGCAGCACGGCATGGGCGTGAAGGGTTTGAGCGGCGGGGCTATCGCCAGAAATCCGCTATCGACTTTGCAAGAAGTGCGCCGCCACAAGCGCGGGAAGACCACTGTGGCGGAATTGGGGCAACGCCTGGAGCTAAGGCACGACCCGGACCTCTCGCTCAATTATCTGGGGTATGCGCGGAAAGACTAGGGCCCCGCAATGCAATAAATCAAGCGCTCAGATTCCAACAACGTAGGCGCACGCACCAGGTAACGCGCTTTGAACATCGGCAGCCAGAAAGGGATCTGGAACACATCGGCCAGGCGGTCACGTGGGTCATAAGCAACGCCCAGACAATTGCCCTGCTTGCGCAGGTTGTAACGCAGCGAACCCCAGAGATAGCGCGCAGCCTCCAATTCTCCCTCATGGAACCAGAACTGTCTCACGGTTAATGCATCTAAAATGCCTGACGAAGGCAATATACCCAACCAGGCGCCCAGTCGCCGGACAACCCAGGGCGCACGCGCAAGGCGCATGCGGACCAGTTTCGTCCGGTCCGACAGGCTCAACCCGGCTACAGCTTGCCCGCCTCGTACCGCGACGTAAAGCTGGTTCGGTTTGACCCCGGCCACTTCCCGGTCCAGAAATTCTTCCAGTGTATCGACGCTGACCGGGCTCCACAGGTCGTGCTCACGATAAAAGGCGTTCATCCCCCCAACAATGGCAGGTAGCTCACTTCTTTCTGCCAGGCGAACTTCCAAATCAGGGATTGCAGCGGGCGGATGTTTCCGCATCGGCACAACACCGCCTTGGATCGGTTTTGTAGCACGAAATCCAAGTTGATCCGCCAACTTCAAGCTGACGTTGCCCGCCATGATCGCGCCGTAGAGCACTGTATCTGACAGCAGCAGACCAGTGATGTATTCCAGGGCCCAGTCCGAGAGCTCACGCGCGATACCCTGCCGGCGATAATCCGGGTGGACACGCAAATGGGAAACGTAAACTCCCGGCACCTCCTGCCCGGCGTATTGCACCCAGCGTACTTCGCCGAAGACCATCCCAACGATCTTGTCTTCTTGCTCCGCAACTACGCCATGAAATTCCTCCGCCAGCCCGCGATGAACGGCCAGCAGATCAGCCTGGTATTCGTCGGTAAAGCCGATGCCGCCAGCGTCCGCGGTGGCGGCAATGAGGTCTTCCAAGGCTTGGCTGTCTTTTGGGGTAATGAGGCGGTATTCGGCAGGTTCTGGCATCTTTGCATCCCTTCTTTATGAAATGATTCTACCAGATGCCTCTTCTATGCGCTCTTCCAGGGTCTGAGACCCTGGAAGAGCGTAAGATTGACTTACTTCAAATACTGATCAAAGAAAGCAATCGTGCGGTCCATCGCAGTGGTGAAGTAATTGGAAATGTTGTGGTTATCCCCCTCGTAAGTGTACAGGTCGGCAATGCCGCCCACCGCGCGGACTTCCTCCGCCAGGCGGATGGAAAAGGCCAGGGGCACGTCTTCGTCGTCCGTGCCATGGTGCAGTTGCAGGGGTCCGGAGAGATCGCTGACATAGGTATTGGCTGAGACAGCCGCCCAGAAGTCCGGGTTCTGCTCGGGCGTACCATATCGTTCGATCCAACTTGTCCGCCAGCCCCTGCCGCGCGAACTGGGCGAGGGGGTAAAGGAACCGGTGCGTCGCCAGTTATAGATCAGGTCAGGATAGGAAGCCACCACGCCGGCCCAGATGACCGCCACTTTGACGTCATCGGTAATAACCATACTGCGCAGGGTCAGGTAGCCGCCCATAGAATGCCCCCACATGCCGATCTTCTCAGGATTGACCTGCGGGTGTCGCTTGAGCGAAGCGACCGCATTGAGCACGTCGATGGTGTAACCGGGACTGCCATAAGCGCCTGTGGCTTCCCCCTGCGAACGGTCATGACCGCGATAGTCGATGCGGTAGACGATATAGCCGGAGCTGGCGAGGCGGTCCACATAGGCGATGTAGCGCTCGGTGGTGCGGTAGACATCCGGCGGGATGTAGCCATGATTGAAGA
>JAFGKO010000294.1 GCA_016928525.1 Anaerolineales bacterium
CCCACATTTTCAATTACTCTTCACGGTAGAACCTTTTCACTCTACTCACTGCCATAGGCAGTGGTTTTACACGCTAATAAATGCCCTTGGTTTTCCTTGACGCTCAACACATAGTCTGCCTGGCCTTCCACGATGGTTTTGGCGATGTTGGTTTGGGTTCCAATGGCGTCGATCATCACAATACAGCCCAAAAGGTCAAGCAGCTTGAGCAGTTCAGGGATCGCGGTGATCTCGTTCGACTTTTCGTCTACCTTGCGCTGTCCCAAAACAAGTTCATTTTCTGCTGCCCAGGCGCTAACCATATAAATCGCTCGTTTTCCCAGCTCTTGATCATGCGAACCACGCAAACATTTGCCATCGATGTTGATAATTTGCCCTCCGATGATCTCGTTGACGACCCACACCCATTCAAAAAACGCCCGTTGAAACTGCCCAGCATCGATCAACGAGAACACCCGTCCAAAGGTGTCGTGCGAAGGAATCCCGTTCGGCAATTCCAGAAAGGTCTTTAGCCAGGGCAACTTGCGGTTCCCGAAATTTTCAATATCCGTCCAGCCTTCTGCTCCACAGATCACCGCGCAAATGGCGATGGCTATCATATTGATCAGTTTGTGCTCCTTCGTCCGCTCCATCCGCGGGTCGGTCACTCGGCTAAAATGCTCCTCAATCGCTTCTTAGGACTTGTGTAAAAACAACTTCCGTTTTACCAGGCCGTGAAAGCAAGTCAAAAAACAGAGCCTTTGTGGGTGGATCTGCTCTGATATACCTTTTGACAACATGGGGAGCCGATTGATTATTCTTTCGATATGTCGAAAATCATGGGCCGAGTCTTTACCCACATAATGGGGCTTGACATAGGTTTTGTAAGGCTCAATTTGATTTTTGACCATATCGTCAATCCTCAACGATTGGATCGTCTTCATTTCTCCTCCGCCGCGCTCAAGCGCCAGACGGCCAGGACAAAAAACACGACTGCATATCCCGCCAGCGCCGCCGCCGGGAGCAGTACCGACTCAATCCCCAAACCACGGATGCTGATGTTCTTGAAGCCGTCCATGGCCCAGGCAACCGGCGAGAGGTGGCCGATCGTGGCAAAGGTTTCCCCGGTCACTTCCAGCGGCACCCAGGCGCCGCCCAGGCCGGAGAGCACGAACATCGGGATGAGCGAAAATGTGACCGCCTGCTCCTCGCTGCGGGCTAACACCCCGATTAGCAAGCCCATGGCTGAGATGCACAGCGCAGCGCTGAAGGCTACCAGTAATGTCGCTCCGGGATCGCGCAGATAGTTGACTTTCAGGATGAACTGTCCAAAAGCGATCAACAACGTGAACTGGGTGAAGATCAGGGAGAAGATCGCCAGGTAATGCCCGAGCAGGATGTGGATACGCCTGGCGGCAGTTGTCAAGATACGTTGCAGCGTACGTGATTTGCGCTCCGTGACGATGACCTGCGCGGCGGTCAACAGCCCAGCGATGGCGAATTGCAGCATCATGCCTGGCGAGGTGTGCGCCAGCGCTTCAACGCTATCATCGGTATCTGCCACCGCGCTGCTGGTGGTCTCATGGACAGCGATGGGCGGCTCCTTCCAGGCCTCCAGACTTTGTTCGAAGGCGTACTTGAATGGCATGCGTTCCGCGTCGATCTCCTCCAGGATAGTTGCCGTGCGCAGCGCGCTGTCCAGGCGGCTGAGGGTTGCCATGACTTCCGCCTCGATCGTCGTCCAGGCCGTGGTGCTGGTGTCAGCAATAATGATGAGGCGGGCATTTTTGCCCTTCATGAAGGTTGCGCCGTAGCGGTCCGGGACAATGATGACGGCTGCCAGATCTCCATCCGCGACGAGCAGCTCCAGGTCCGGGTAGGTGCGTGACGGATCTTCATCCAACCGGATGATATCCGAGTCCACCAATTGATCATGCAAGGCCTGGCTGACCCAGCTGTCATCCTGATCCAGGTAACCGACCGGCAGGCGCGAGTCCGATTCGCCGCTGCTAAAGCCGCCAAAGGCAAAGCCGAACATGAAGGTGAACAGGACCGGCATGAGCAGCAAGAACATGAAGGTCTTGAAGTCGCGCGTCAGTTGCAGCAGGTCTTTGAAGGTGATGTCGAGGATGCGGTTCATAGTTCTATCTCATAGGTACTCCGTTGGTCGAGTAGGGCGTAGCCCGTATCGCCCGCCCCGGACCATGGCGGGCCGGGGAAACCAACAAGTCATTAGAAACGAATAATTCCTTGAAAGAGGTGGTTTCCCCGGCCCGACCGTTAGCGCCGGGACGGGCGATACGCCACTCACTGCCGTTCGTGGCTACTCAACCACCGAATTTTTTACGCATAACGCCTGTTGAATCGCCACACGCCAATAACGAAGAACACGATGCTCCAGGCCAGCAAGACCGACGTGTTTACCAGCACGCTGCTGACCGGTTCCCCATTCAAAGACTGCATCAGGCCGCGGATGGCCCAACCTTGGGGCACCATTAACGAAACAGTTTCACCAAGCATCCTGGAAGTGGGCGAATCCATGGTAAAGACGCTGATCAGGCCCAGCATACCGGTCACGGTCAGCACGCCGCCGAACAGCACACCGCCCTGTTTGGTGGTTTTGAGAAAAGAGTTGACGAAGATACCAAAAGACGAGGCGCTCAAAATGATTCCAAGCGCGGACAGGGCAACTGGCAAGAAGCCACCCCACTGGATACCAAAGATCAGGTGGGCGGCAAAGAGCAGCACAACCACCTGGATGAAAACCGTCATGAACACGGACAGGAGCTTGCCAGTCAAAATCGTCGCTTGCGAGGTAGGTGTAGTGAACAGGCGCGGCAGGGTACGTTCTTCATCTTCTTTAAGAATGCTTTGGGCAGTGGAAGCGCCGGTGAAGAAGGCGTAGAAGATCATCATGCCGCCCATGATGGGCGTGAGGATGCTCAACAACAGGTTCTGGCTATCTTCCGTTTCGCTTTGCGATTCACTGGACGGCACCCGCACATCCAGCAGGTCTTCTTCCGGGTCTTCCCGTAAAGCCAGGGATGTGTCCAGATATTCCTGCACAACCAACCCGACCATAGCGTAGTCGTCTGTGTCAGCTTCATCACGGAAAACATTCACGGCGATCTTGACGCCGGCCATGCCGTCCATGAAACGGTTCATAATCGCGCGGATGATGCCGGGGCCGATGGTCAGCGTGGGATCCTGGTAGAACTCGATCACTGCTTCCCCGTCCTGGTCAGCGAACTGGTCCGAGAAGTCCGGCGGGATGATGATCGCTACCTGGGAGGCCTGTGTATCGACGGCAGCGCGGGCAGCCACGGCATCCGGCGCGAACGAAACCTCGATCAGTTCGGCCATGTCATCGCTCTCCAGGATGTTGACGATCAATTCGCCCATCGTATCTGCTTCCCGGCCTCCGGGGATGTTCTTGGGGTTGACATTAAACTTGGGCCCGCCTTCATCCAGGTTGGCAACAATGACCTGTGTCTTCGGCAAGTTGAAACCGCCGTTCTCGGCCAGGTTGCCGAACATGAAGTAGAACATGCCCGTCACCAGCAGCGGAACAACGAACATGAAGACAACCGCGAAGAAACTCCGAAAGGAGCGCAGCATGTCTTTGAGGGCAATATCGATGGTTTTCATTAGTTCACCCTGACAATGACAGAATTTAACGCAAATTGCGTGAAAGTACGAATTGCGCGAAAAAAACCAGAAAATATTCGCGGTATTCGCCTATTCGTGGCATTCGCGTTGAACAGTGTGCAAAATTGGGTAGTCATTGGATAGTTGCTCAATCCCGTAATGCCCTGCCAGTCAGGTGCAAGAAGACAGCCTCCAGGTTCGGTTCCAGGATATCTACCGACGTGATGCGCGCCGCGAGACGGTTGGTCACATCGAACAGGCGCGGCAGGACCTCGTTGCTGTCCCCTACCAACACCGTCACCAGCCCGTCCTCCGCCGAGACCTGCGATACGCCTTCCACAGCCCGCCAGGCCTCCAGCACCGCGTCGGCCTCCATGTTCAGGGTCAGATCGATGCGCGTCTGCCCACCCACCAGCTTTACCAGCTCGTCGTGCGTGCCGCTGGCGATCATCTTGCCGTGGTCCATGATGGCGATGTGGTCCGAAAGCTCCTGCGCTTCTTCCATGTAATGCGTGGTATA
>JAFGKO010000295.1 GCA_016928525.1 Anaerolineales bacterium
ATGTGCCCCATCGTCCCTACGTTCAGGTGCGGCTTCGTCCGCTCAAATTTCTGCTTCGCCATGAATGATCTCTCCTTCTAGACAATGAAAGATGAATTTATTTCAACATTTCTTGCATCACTGACTCGGCCACAGGCTGGTAGTGATCAAATTCCATACTAAAAACGCCACGTCCCTGCGTTGCAGAACGCAGCTCGGTTGCATATCCGAACATCTCGGCCAGAGGCACCATCGCACGGACAGCCTGGGCATTGCCAGGGCGCATTTCCATACCAAGAACGTTTCCACGGCGGCTATTCACCTGGCCAATGATCTCACCAAGGTAATCTTCAGGAACAACGACTTCCACTTTCATCATGGGTTCAAGGAGAACCGGGCCACCCTTCTGAACGCCCTCTTTGAAGGCCATAGAAGCTGCAATCTTAAATGCCATTTCGCTCGAGTCGACCTCGTGGAAGGAACCGTCTGTCAAGGTAATCTTCATATCCACAACCGGATACCCGGCCAGCACTCCGCTGTCAGCCGCCTCCATAATCCCTTTTTCAACAGCCGGGATGTATTCTTTCGGGATTGCGCCACCGATAATTTTGTTCTCAAACAAAATTCCGCTGCCGCGATCGCCCGGCTCTAACGAAATCACGACATGTCCATACTGTCCACGACCGCCGGTTTGCTTCGCGTATTTGTGCGATAACTTTTCCACCGGGCGCGTAATCGACTCACGATAAGCAACGCGCGGACGACCAACATTGGCCTGCACTTTAAACTCCCGAAGCATGCGATCGACCAATACATCGAGATGCAGTTCGCCCATTCCTGAAATGATCGTTTGCCCGGTGTTCTCGTCAGAACGGACTCGGAAAGTCGGATCTTCCTCAGACAATTTACGCAGGGCTTCGCCCATCTTATCCTGGTCTGCAGTGCTCTTCGGTTCAATTGCGATCGAGATTACTGGCTCTGGGAAGGTAATATTCTCAAGTACGACCTTTTTATTGTCACACAAAGTATCGCCAGTGAAGGTTTCCTTGAAACCCAAAACCGCACCAATATCTCCCGCCCGAACTTCCGTGATGTCTTCACGTCGATCGGCATACATACGAATTAAACGCCCAATGCGTTCACGTTTTCCTTTTGACGTATTTAACACCATGGCCCCCTGGTTGACAACACCAGAGTACACCCGGAAATAAGCTAAACGGCCAACATAAGGGTCAGTAACAATTTTAAAGACCAAAGCACTCATTGGAGCGCTGTCATCAGCAGGCAGTTCGATAACCTCTTCTTCGTGATCCGGATTAATCCCTTTTACCGGGGGAATATCGGCAGGCGATGGTAAGTAATCAATGACTGCATCCAATAAAATCTGCACACCCTTGTTGCGCAGGGAGGATCCGCAAAAAACGGGGGTTGCCTTTCCAGCGATCACCGACCGACGCAGTGCTGCCTTGAGTTGGTCAAGGCTGATTTCTTCGCCCTCCAAATACTTGACGGTAAGCTCATCATCCAATTCGGCAATACGTTCTACCAGGTTGGCACGAGCTTCCTGTGCCTGCTCCTTCAATTCATCCGGGATTTCAACTTCCTTGGGATCCTTTCCAAGATCATCTTCCCAAAGAGTAGCTTTCTGCTCCAAAACATTGACTACACCATGAAAGGTGGCCTCGAAACCCATCGGGATTTGCATCACAATTGGGTTGGCGCCCAACCGGTCACGAATGGATTCGATCGTACGTTCATACGATGCACCAACGCGATCCATCTTATTCACAAGACATATGCGAGGCACACTATATCGGTCAGCCTGACGCCAAACCGTTTCACTTTGCGGCTCGACACCCTGAACGGCATCGAAGATAACCACACCGCCATCCAGAACGCGTAGAGAGCGCTGCACTTCAGCCGTAAAATCAATGTGTCCAGGCGTATCAATTATATTGACCTGGTAGCCCTTCCACTCCGCAGATACTGCCGCCGAAACAATCGTAATTCCACGTTCACGTTCCTGTTCCATCCAGTCGGTGACGGTTGTACCATCATCGACAGAACCAAGGCGATAAGTCTTGCCCGTATAGAACAGAATCCGTTCTGTGGTTGTGGTCTTACCTGCATCAATGTGCGCAATAACACCAATATTTCTGTAACGTTCCAGCGGATACTCGCGTGCCATTAATAATTACCCTATAAAAGCGCGTATACCTGTTTAAACACGATAATGGGAAAAAGCGCGGTTGGCTTCCGCCATTTTATGCGCCTCATCACGCTTGCGAATGGCAGCACCCGTTTCATTAAAAGCATCGATTAACTCAGAAGCAAGCTTATCAGGAAATGACTTGCCGGAACGATCCCGAGCTGCTGCCAGAATCCAGCGAATCGCCAATGTCTTACGACGCTCTGCCGACACTTCCATTGGAACCTGATATGTAGCACCACCCACACGACGGGGGCGGACTTCCATAGCCGGCGACACATTTCGGAGCGCAGCATCAAAAACCTCCAACGGATTCTTCTCGGTACGCTCTTTGATCAAGTCCATCGCATCATACATGAGTCCAACAGCAAGACTCTTCTTGCCACGCTTCATAATATGCAAGATCATTGTCTGCATGTTCACGCTGTTATAGCGGATATCAGGCGGGATAACCCGCTCCTCAGGCTTTCCTCTTCGCATGCTTTCTCTCCCAAATTTACTTTGGACGCTTCGCGCCGTACTTCGAGCGGCCCTGTTTACGATCAGACACACCGGTCGTATCCAGTGAACCTCGAACGATATGATAACGAACACCCGGCAGGTCTTTCACACGACCGCCACGTACTAACACCACAGAGTGCTCTTGCAACTGGTGTCCCTCACCGGGGATATAGGCAGTCACTTCAATGCCATTGGTCAAACGCACACGAGCGATCTTCCGCAAAGCCGAGTTCGGTTTTTTAGGCGTCATGGTACGCACAACCGTACATACACCACGCTTTTGCGGAGCGCCTTTATCCTGACGAAAGCGTCGCTGCTTATAGCTGTTTAGCGTATATTGCAACGCTGGAGCCTTGCTCTTGGCTTTCTTCATTTTGCGGCCCTTGCGGACCATTTGGTTTATTGTCGGCACCTTTGCCTCCGATTACAGTTTATTTCACAAAGTCTTTTCGCAAGAAACGAGGCCATCAGAGTGTATTGATGGCCTCATTTGTAGCTGCCATGCTATAGGCGGGATGATAGCCGCCTTGTGGGGTCGGCAACGAAAAGAGATTTTATCACCTGCCTAGTCATACGTCAAGGCTACCGTTTATCCCTGAGGTTTTCACCAATATCCAATAAGCCTGTTGCCATCCTCGGCGGGTGGGTCTTTTCCTCATCTTTGCCAAATCTAACTACATCACCACTATCATTTATAGCCTCAACGGCAAGTCCAAGACTCTGAAGCTCCTTTACAAGCACACGGAACGAGGCAGGGATACTTGGATCTTCAATAGGCTCACCTTTAACAATCGCCTCATATGTGTTTACACGACCCTGCACATCATCTGACTTAACCGTAAGCATTTCTTGCAGGGTGTATGCCGCACCGTATGCTTCCAGCGCCCATACTTCCATCTCACCAAATCGTTGCCCACCGAATTGAGCTTTACCGCCAAGTGGCTGCTGTGTTACAAGGCTATAAGGTCCAGTGGAACGGGCATGTACCTTATCTTCAACCAGGTGATGGAGCTTAAGAATTGTCATAACGCCGACGGTAACTGGCTGATCGTATGGTACACCTGTTTTACCATCACGTAACACTTGCTTTCCAAGCATAGGCATCGGGACGCCTTTCGAGCTCATCACGCTTTGTGCCGTTTCGTATAGCTTGTCATCACTCACATCACTGGGTTCTCCAAGGCTTTCCAACCATAATCGCAAGCATGCACCCATTGCGGCATCATTGTATGGTTGACGTTCCTTCGGGTCACCGTCCATTGGATAAAAAATGGTGTCTGGATCAAACTTATGATCGCGCAACCATTCACGCGCAGTAGCGTCACGAGCATAATCAACTTTGTACAGATCATAAATATCATACCCGCGCCCACCCAGGTACTCTTCCAGATATAGCCGGCGTACTTCATCGTCATCTTGGATCATCTCAGGATCATATTCGTCCTGTTTGAGCCACTCCCAGGCTGTCTGCGCCGCCTCTTTCCAAGCCTGATCCACGATCCAGGCTCGCGCCAGTTCAGCCTCGATCTCCTCTTCTGAAGCCCCGTCGAAGACCGGCGTCAGCGCCCTGAAACCAAGCCGCTTGGCTGCCCACCCGAGGTGAACCTCCAGGACCTGACCAATGTTCATACGCCCGGGCACACCCAACGGATTTAGGATAAGATCAACCGGAGTCCCATCTTCCAGGAAAGGCATATCCTCTACAGGTACAACCTTCGAAACAACACCCTTGTTCCCATGACGACCAGCCATCTTGTCACCGGCCGTGATCTTGCGCCGCTGCGCTACTGAGACTCTCACCATCATATCCACACCAGCGGAAAGGTCCGAGTTTTCCTCGCGCGTGAAAACTTTGACATCGACGACCTTGCCTCGTTCGCCATGTGGCATGCGCAAGGAAGTATCTTTCACATCGCGAGATTTCTCGCCAAAAATAGCACGCAACAGGCGTTCCTCCGGCGTAAGCTCTTTTTCGCCCTTTGGAGTAATCTTGCCGACCAGGATATCATTTGGACCCACTTCGGCGCCGATACGGATAATGCCGTTTTCATCCAGATCTTTGATCGCATCTTCCCCGACGTTGGGGATGTCGCGCGTTATCTCTTCGGGTCCCAGCTTTGTATCACGCGCTTCCACTTCGTACTTTTCGATGTGCACGGACGTAAAGCGATCTTCCTGAACAAGTCGTTCCGAAATAAGAATTGCGTCCTCGAAATTACCACCTTCCCAGGAGATAAAGGCCACAACCACATTCTGGCCGAGCGCCAGTTCGCCGCTTTCAGTCGATGACGAATCGGCGATAATGTCACCAGCCTTGACAATTTGTCCTTTGACAACCGCCGGACGCTGGTCGATACAGGTGCTTTGATTAGAGCGCTGGTATTTGCGCAGTTGGTATGTATGCAGGCCATCTTTTTCACGGATAGCAATCGAACTGCCAGTCACAGACGAAACCTCGCCATCTGCCTCCGCCACAATCACCTGACCCGAGTCGAGGGCTGCATGGTATTCCATCCCCGTAGAAACCAGGGGGATTTCGGGACGCACCAACGGGACAGCCTGCGCCTGCATATTCGACCCCATCAAAGCGCGGTTGGCATCGTCATGCTCCAGGAAGGGAATCAATGCCGCACTGATGCCCACTACCTGATGCGGAGCCACATCCATGAATTGAACGCTTTCCGGCGTTGAGAAAACAAAACCAGAGTGATAACGACTGGAAACACGATCACGGACATATTCATTGTGTTCAGTCAAAGGCGCATTTGCCTGGGCAATCACGTACTTATCTTCCGCATCCGCAGACAGATACTCGATCTCATCCGATACGAACGGAACAACCTTTATATCGCCGCCGATTTTCGCAAGTTTCTTGAATGTCTTCTCGTCAATACGCTCACTGGCTTTGATAAGCTCGTTCTCTTTCGAGTCTTTTACATCTTCTTTCACTGCTCGCCCAATCAATCTCTCATCATCGCAAGGCAAAGACTTGAACACCTTACGATATGGAGTCTCAATAAAACCATATTCATTGACCCGAGCGAACGAAGCCAGACGGCCAATCAAACCAATGTTCGGACCTTCCGGCGTTTCAATCGGGCAAATTCGCCCATAGTGCGAGTGGTGCACATCGCGGACGTCAAAGCCTGCACGCTCACGACGCAAACCACCGGGACCCAAAGCTGAGAGCGTTCGTTTATGACGCAGTTCGGCCAGAGGGTTAGTTTGGTCCATGAATTGTGACAGTTGGCTGGAGCCAAAGAACTCTCGCAACGCTGCAACCACCGGGCGGATATTGACCAAGGTCACAGGTGACAATTGCTCCTGGTCACGAATAGACATGCGTTCCTTAATTACGCGCTCCATACGGCGCAGACCAATACGCAATTTGTTCTGGATCAACTCACCCACCGTCTTGACACGCCGGTTGCCGAGGTGGTCGATGTCGTCCGGTTTCTCTACTCCATTATTGATCTGGATCATGCGACGCACCAGGCGGATGATATCCTGCTTGGTCACATTCCTGTGAGGAACGGGAACCTTCAAGTCGAGTTTCTGGTTTAGTTTATAACGCCCCACTCGTTCCAAATCATAGTGGCGCTGGTCGAAAAGCTGCTCCTCCAAAAACTGACGAGCATTTTCCAAAGTAGCCGGATCACCCGGGCGCATCTTCCGAAAGAATTCAATCAAAGCAGCTTCTGCAATCGTCTGGCCAGCAGACAGATCCCACTCCGGCTCCTGCCGTAAAGTGGATGCAATGAACATACGCTCGGGGTTGTTGTCTACATCCCGGAAGAGCGCCAGGATCTCCTCGTCGGTACCGTTTTTGAGAGGTGAATCGCCGCTGCCATCATCGACAACAGCCAAAGCTCGTAAGAAGACCGTAATCGGGACGGTGCGCTTACGGTTGAATTTCAGGATGATGTAATCACTCTTGCGCGTTTCGAACTCCATCCACGCGCCGCGGTCAGGGATGAGTTTTGCCATCGCTAACGCGCGACCAGTTGATCGGTCGACGGGTGCTTCGAAATAAACGCCAGGGGAGCGGATCAGCTGTGAGACGACCACCCGCTCCGTTCCATTAATGATGAAAGTTCCCTTATCCGTCATCTCAGGGAAATCGCCCAAAAATATATCCTGCTTCATGGGCTCTGGAACATCTGCGCCCGCCAGGAGCACTGACACATACAGCGGGCTCGAATAGGTCAGGTCGCGTTCAACACATTCGTCAATTGTGTGTTTGGGCTCTCCAAACCAATACTTCAAACCCCAATGTTCCGACTCCGGGCTGCGGCTGGGAAAATAAAGTTTCATCCCCTTGTTGTATGACTCGATTGGTGAAACCTCATGGAAGAGATCAGCCAACCCCTCACGCTTTAGACGCTCAAAAGAATCAAGTTGTACTTCAATTAGATCGGGAAGATTAAGTTTTACGGGAATGCGGGCAAAGTTTTTACGAGGCAGGGCAGATGCCATTCGTCTCTCCTGAACTGGGCACGAATTAATAACACGAATCTATCCCACTAACCATAGCGGGACAGCAATCGTTGATTATAAACCAAAAAACAAGGTTCGGTCAAGCTTAATTAGCGAGATTTTCGAAAACCCGCTTTCTCTTTACTTTGTGGACAGCGGCATTTTATCATAGATTCTACAACTTTGCATGTACTGCTGGAGTTATTTGATGTAGAATCCAGGAACATTTTCCAGGAGGCGTCATGGCAACACATGCAAACAGCAAGTCTATCGTCAATGACAAGCGTGAAATCTTTGGCTGGGCCATGTATGACTGGGCTAATTCAGCTTTCAGTACAACCGTCGGAACGGTATTTTTGGGGCCATACGTTGCCAGCCTTGCTCGTAGCGCAGCTGAGGCAGCCGGAACACCCACTGTATCATTTCTAGGCATTCCGATAGCGCCCGACTCCTTCCTCCCCTACTGCATCTCCTTCTCTGTGGGAATGCAGGTGTTGTTCTTGCCCATCCTGGGAGCCATTGCAGATTACTCTCACTTACGCAAACAGATGATGCGGTTATTTGCCACCATCGGCGCGGTGGCAACGATTTTGATGTTCTTCTTGACAGGTGGATTGTGGTGGCTAGGCGGTGTGTTTTTTATCGTTGCCAACCTGGCCTTTGGCGCTGCTATCGTGTTCTACAACGCCTATCTACCTGACATTGCCAGCGAGGAAGAGCGCGACAGGGTATCCTCCTATGGCTGGGCCATGGGTTATCTTGGGGGCGGCATTCTACTGGCGCTCAACCTGGCCTTCTATCTGTTCAGTGACAAAATCGGAGTGCCAAGCGAATTGGCTGTCCGCATCAATCTCGCCTCGGCAGGCGTCTGGTGGCTGGGTTTCTCCTTCATCACCTGGGCAAGGTTGCGAGCACGCCACGCTTCGCGCTCTTTACCAGCCAGAGAGACTTATGCAAGCATTGGCTTCAAGCAATTGCGAAAAACCTTGAGTGAAGTCAACCACTTCCCCGAAACACTCAAATTCCTGCTGGCTTATTTCCTCTATAACGATGGCATTCAAACCGTGATTGCAGTCTCTGCTACCTTTGCTGCTGCGCCCCTGATCCAGGGCGGCCTGGAACTCGAACAACAGACACTAACAGCTGTCATCCTGATGATCCAATTTGTGGCTTTTGGTGGCGCGCTTCTGTGGGGCCGTCTTGCCAACTGGATTGGTGCAAAGCAATCAATCGTTGTCAGCTTGTTCATTTGGTCAGGCGTTGTCATCTATGCTTATGGCGGCTTGCAGGGTGAAGGCGTTGTGCTCCAATTCTTTATCCTTGGTATGTTCATCGCCCTGGTCATGGGTGGATCACAAGCGATCAGTCGTAGCCTGTTCGCGCAGATGATCCCTGATGGAAAAGAGGCTGAATTCTATTCCTTTTACGAGATCAGCGAACGCGGGACATCCTGGATCGGTCCGCTCGTCTTCGGATTGGCAAACCAACTATTCGGAAGCCTGCGGTATGGTATTCTATCCTTGATATTCTTCTTCATCGCCGGACTGATCGTTCTCCCCTTTGTAAAAGTGGACAAAGCCATCGCGGACGTCAAGAAATACGACGCGGCTCGTTCCTGAACAAAACCTGCTTCCATCAAACAGGCCTGGACTCCTGCCCAGGCCTGTTTTTATTTCATAAAAACCTTGCGAAGGCTTATCTCAAAGGCAAAGCCCGAAGGATCAAACCTTCGCAAGGTGTAAAAGCTACAACTTCGGCAATACAATCGTCTTTTGTTTCTGGTACTTACCCTTCTTGTCCGCATAAGAAATTTCACACTCTTCATCTGCTTCGAAGAATAACACCTGAGCAATACCCTCGTTGGCATAAATCTTGGCGGGCAGCGGCGTAGTATTCGAAATCTCCAGCGTGACAAACCCCTCCCACTCCGGCTCGAAGGGCGTTACGTTGATGATGATCCCGCAGCGCGCGTAAGTAGACTTACCCAGGCAAACCGTTAAAACTTTGCGCGGGATGCGGAAATATTCCACCGTCCGCGCCAGCGCAAATGAATTGGGCGGGATGACGCACACATCCGCTTTGATATCGACCATGCTCTTCGGGTCGAAATGCTTGGGGTCCACCGTCGCGGCGAAGACATTGGTGAACACCTTGAACTCATCTGCCACACGGATGTCGTACCCATAAGATGAAACGCCATAAGAGATGACATGGTCGCGCACCTGGTTCTCTACAAATGGCTCGATCATGCGCTTCTCGGTCGCCATTTTACGAATCCAGTGGTCTGGTTTTAAACCCATAAAATCCTCCTATAAAGCTTTGCAGTGTCTTAGACCACCGCTGAGTTAATAAATGTGTGTTGTTTCATTGCTCATCTATTACTCACTAATTTCCGAGATAGCGTAGCGGTGTTTACCCGAGTCTAATACAGGGATTTCATCAGGGAATTCAAACCTAACCTCGACACCGGCACCCAGGGCGGTCTTGATCGTTTTCTCAATAGCGTCCAGGCGAGATCGGTCCAAATCGCATTCACGTACAATACGAACTACAACCAGATCCAGGGATTTTTGTATTACCTGAAACTGTTTGACACCGGCCATTCCAAAAAGTAGGCCGGCAAAGCCACCAAAAACTTCACGGCCATCTTTGGTCTTAAACATATCTGGTTGACGTCCTTGAATAATGTCCAACAGCGGTAATTCCCGTCCGCAGGGACAGTGGCCCAAAAGACTCCAAGCGCCCACATCTTCCACAGCATAACGAATGAGTGGCACACCATAATTGTTAAGATTGGTTACGATAATATCGCCAGCCTCCCCTGGCGGGAGTGGTTGACCGCTTCTATCCAAGATTTCTACATAGTTGTTATCCATACTGACATGAAGGCCAGTGTGTGCGTTACATTCACAAGCTACACTGCCCAGTTCGCGAGTACCATAACGGTTAAACATTTTTGTTTGAAATACATCTTCGATAAAAGCTCGTTGAGCTGGGAATAGTACTTCGGCTGTCGAAAAAATGCCACCAAAGGTAATATTCAGATGCTTGGATCGCACAAATTGGGCGAAACTATAAATGCTGGAAGCATAGCCAAACAGAATAGCAGGCTTCCTTCGTTTGACATGTTCTGCAAAGGCATTCATACTCTCATCAGAAAGTAAATATGCATTGATCAGGAAACGGTTTAAAGCCCAATCCATCAAGCGTGTCCGCAGCGCCTGCGCAGTCTGAATTTCAAAATTGGCTCCCCAGATGTAGGCGTGAGGTTGACCAAATTGCCAGCCAGCCCAACCCAAGTGACGGAGAACATCGGCAGTGAAATAATCACGATAGTTGGTATCTTGCATAGAGATCAAGGGGTGCCCAGTGGAGCCGCTAGTTTTGAGTTCACTCATCCGGGAGCGTCTCGCGCTTTCAATAGTCATCATGTCGTTCAAGTTAGCGTTGACGACGGACTTGGTCAGCAATGGCAGCTTACGCAGGCTTTGGGTATCAGCTAATACCTCGTTAGGATGAAAATTGAATCTCGCAAAAAGGCGGTTGTAATACGGAACGTTATCCATCGCATAGACGAGCAGTCGATACAACTTATCACGTTGCAGGATTTGTAACTCAGCGTAATTTAACCATTGGGTACGGTTTAATTCATCCAAACGATCTAGTACATGACGCCCCGTGACTAATTGGTAGATTTCTATTACAAATCGGCGGATAAAAGATTTCAGCATAACAACTGCTCCCAATAGACTCTGTAGATCCTAGATTTGGTTTGTAGCCTACCTTGACGGCAATCCTGGGTAACCGTTTCAGCTAAAGGTCTGCGCGAGGCAAAGCCCCGCACAGAGCGAGTAAAGCAATTGATTATTCCAAAGAAAACCCGCCGCGCTCTTGCATTTTCTCACGGATAGATTTCTCGATCTCCACCGACTGCGCTTCCAACTCGCGCACCTTACTCAAATAGGTCTCACCTGCAGATGGATCTGGCAAGCCCGCCACATTGATACGGACATTGTAGCCTGCTGCCGTTAAAGCAGCTTTGGCTACGGCCGCAGCAGAGGCAGCGTCACTGATGGCATTGACATTGGCAGATTCGACACACAACAAGGCCAACTCCATCACCTTAACAGCGCCCTCGGCTACTTGCAACGGGACAAATGCCGCGTTAAGTGTCGCACTTTGGATGGAGGCCGTCCGCGCATCCTCCTGTTCCGGGGTTTCTTTGGGCAGGCGATACGCGCCCATGACGGCCTCGAATGCGCCAGCGTCATCGTCCACAGCGTAGGTCAATTCTTCGCGCAGTTTCTCCGCATGCACACGGATGGCCTGCATTTGCGCTTCAACTTCGGTATACTTCTTCTTGCCAATCGTCAGCCCGGCGACCATGGAAACCAATCCAGCGCCCATCGCCGCGGAATAGGCCGCAGCCGAGCCGCCTCCCGGAGTAGGCGTGGGGGCGGCAAGCTCGTCGATGAACGAGGGGCAGTCGCGGGTCCGGTTCGAAACGCTGGCGGCATATAGCCTGGATTCAAGAATCTGTTCCTTGTCGAATGCGTCCAACTGGGTGTACCAAATGGCCGCATCCACCAGAGCCTCCTGCGGGATCAAGCCGACCAGTTCACCATGATGGATGCCGACGCCGTAGCGCTGGGCTTCGCGGCGGATCACCTCCACCACCAGAGCCAACGGGGTCTTGCGGAAATCCGTCAGGTTCATGGAAACCTGGGCGCGGCCTTCCACCAGCAATCCCAGAGCCTTGACATAGCGCAAGCCACCTGAAGAGTGGCGGATGGTCTTGGCGATCTTTTTAGCGATCTCTACTTCGTCGGTGGTCAGATATATGTTGTAGGCAATCAGATAATTGCGCGCACCAATGACCGTCGCCCCAGCAGAACCCAACTCGGACGGGCCATAATCAGGCTTTCGGTCCGGGTTGGAGGCGATCTCTTCCTTGAGCCCTTCGAACTGTCCACGGCGAATATTCTCCAGGTTAGTGCGGTCTGAGCGAGTGGCAGCTTGCTCGTAGAGATAGACCGGGATGCCCAGTTCGTCGCCGACTCGCCGACCGAGACGCTGGGCCATGGCAATGCACTCTTCCATGGTAACATCGGACAGCGGCACAAAGGGACAGACGTCCGTTGCACCGATACGCGGATGTTCGCCAGTATGCACCTTCAGGTCGATCAACTCGGCCGCGGTTTTGATGGCGCGGAAAGCGGCTTCTTCCACAGCCTGCGGCGGACCAGCAAAGGTGAGCACGGTGCGGTTATGGTCGAGGTCGGACGAACGGTTGAGCAAATGGACCTCGTCCACAGACGCAACGGCCGCCGCAATCTGGTCGATGACCTCCGGGCGGCGGGCTTCGGAAAAGTTGGGGATGCATTCGATTAATTTAGTCATATAGTTTTTTAGTCAGGGTGTTTAGGGTGAAGTAGGGTAACCGAACAGTATAATTATACCTGCTTCACGCACCATGCAATTTGATATAATCGCGGCGCTACCCATTCCACATAAACCAGGGACTTCAATGAATGACACACGTACGCGAATTCTTTGGATAGACATCATCCGCATCATTGCAGTAGCGATGGTCATAGAAATGCACGCAGGCGACAGCATCGTCTATTTGTGGGGGAAGGCACCGATCAGGAACGGCGCCATGGTCTCCTGGTGGTTGACGGGCGTGACATTCAAATCGATCGCCAGCGTTTGCGTTCCGCTTTTATTCATGCTCAGTGGTTATTTACTTTTATCATCTCAAGATCGAATATTTACATTTTTCAAAAAACGCCTTACCAAGATTGTCATCCCCTTAGTGGTATGGGCGCTTCTTTATATGTGGTGGGATGGTGTCTTTTTGGAAACCACATCCACTATAAAAGCGATCAAACTGGCCATCCGGAACATCCTCGAGGGGAATGTACATTATCACCTGTGGTTTTTGTACGTTTTATTGGGATTGTATTTAGTGACACCGATCATGCGGAGGTTTGCTCAGTCAGCATCTGATGGAGAATTGCTGTTTTTCATCGGGCTTTGGATATTCACTGCCACCGTATTTTATCTCTTGCAACAATTCAAAGAAATTAGCATATCCTTATTTGCACAACCGTATGTATCGGGTTATTTGGGCTATTATCTGGCAGGCTACTACCTGGGGAGGAAAGAGTACACGAGCAGGCAGGTATGGCTGGCGGTTATATTTTTCCTTTTAACAGTGTCCGGGAGAACTTTATGGGCTTATTATCTTACTTATGATGGGGGCAAATTCGACACCAATCTCTTCGAATTCCTCACCTGGCACGTGATCGCTGCTTCGCTGGCGAGCTTTATTGCCTTGAAAGGCGCAGCACAATACCTGGAAAAATACATCTCACCTTCCATCGAAAAAATCATCCTGCTGGTTTCCGGCGCGACCTTTGGCATTTACCTGGTTCACGACCAAATTTTGGGGATCATGGAAACCGGTGAACTGGGTTTTCACCTCACCACAAATACCTTCCACCCTTTGTTTGCTACCCCGTTGACTATTCTGGTAGCCTTTCTCTTATCGTTTGTGGTGACTTATCTCTTACAGAAAATACCCGTCGTCAAACTGATTGCGCCATAACCCCTCCTGGCTATGGAACTTCCCGAACGCATCATTTCTGAACTTGAGCTGCGCCGCAACACGGGCGAACGCAGCACGCGCAAGTGGGTCGCTTACGATGGCATCGTCGACGATGTGACCGATTATCCTAACCCGGACAAGCCGGAAGAGCTTCACCACAAAGACACAGAGAACACAAAGGTTTTCTTTGTGACCACAAAGGATTTCTTCGTGAACTTCGTGCCTTTGTGGTGAAAATCCTTGCACAAAAAACAAGCTTTTCGTTTCTCAGGTACTAACGGGCACGATGTCCACGCGAATTCACACGAACCTTGAAAATTAGTGAAGATTGGCGCGGATTAGCGGATTACCTTTTGTCATTTGGATTCAGGTTGCTTAACGATCAGCACCGAGCAATTCGAGTAATGCACCAGCTTGCGCGAGACGCTGCCCATCAGCCAGCCCTGGAATTGACTGAGTCCGCGCGAACCGGCAACGATCAGGTCGACGTCTTCTTTGTCGCTGTATGCGATGATCTCAGTGGCGGCGTCACCGCGAACCAGCACGGGGGTAGATTCAACTCCCATCTTCAGGAGCAGATTGCGGGCACGTTCCAGAAGCGCTTCCCCTTCCCGTTCTTGTCCCTGCATCAGTTTTCTTTCCTCTTCTGCTGAATAATAAGGGACATATGCATCCCGTCCGCCAAAGTAGGGCTCCATAATGTAAGGATGCGCCAACGGGGGCACAACATGCAAGAGGCGTACATCCATCCCTTCGGGAAATGGGAATTTTCCCAGATAACGCGCCGCCCGCTGGCTGTACAGCGAACCGTCCGTTACGAGCAAAACACGACGCAGCCCCTGATAGGGAGCGCGCACCACCAGCACCGGGCAGCAAGCATACTCGACAACTTGCTGTGCTACGCCGCCAAGCAAAATACCCAGTGTAGCCCGCAAGCCCTTGGCACCCATCACCGTAACATCCGGTTTCATCTTTTGAGCGGTTTCCACGATCTTTTCAGCCGGATAGCCCAACACAAGCTCGGCATCTGCATTAATGCCAGCTTCGAGCAGTTGCTCTTCGGTATGCTTCAGGCTGCGTTCCATTTGCCCTACAGCAAAGGTTTGACCGGGTGGGAACACGCGCAAAACATATACGCGAGATTTTGACGGCAAAGGAAGTTCCTGCAACAATTTGACTGCGGCCTGCGCATGCTGCGAACCATCGTCGGCCAGAAGGATTTTCATCCGCTTTTTCGCCTGGGCGTTCATAGAGCACCTCCTTCCATCATAAAAAAAACGCCGCTCCCCGCCTCTACTGTAGCACAAATCGATATCCGATTTCTAGTCCCATTTCCCCTTTGACTCTGATTTTGTTCTGCTGTACACTTTACATAATTAGGAATTACGCCGTTCACAAAAAGATACCGAAAATAAGGGGGAACGAGCTGCGCTCGTTCCCCCTTATTTTCGGGCTTCTTACTATTTTTCGAAAAGCAGTGAGAATATTTGAGGAGGCCAGCATGGACCAATTCTTTGCAAAGGATTTCAGCGGGGGTGAATTCGTCTTTTTGGGGATAGCCCATCTGATCGCATTGCTCTGTATTGTTCTACTCAACTTCTATTTGTTACGCTATAAGGCCAAAAGCGAGTCTGAGCGCTCGAAAATCCGCTGGACGATGGCCATCGTGCTGTGGGTCAACGAATTTGGCTGGCACATCTGGAACGCGGCCATCGGTCAATGGAACATCCAGACCATGATCCCTCTGCACGTGTGCAGCATTTTGGTCTGGTTGGGCGGCCTCATGCTGGTGACGAAGAATTACACCATATATGAGTTCGCCTATTTCATGGGCATCGGCGGCGCGCTGCAAGCCCTGCTGACGCCCGACCTGGGTATCTACGGTTTCCCGCACTACCGTTTTTTTCAAACCTTCCTCTCGCACGGACTGATCGTCACCTCCGCCATTTACATGACGACAGTCGAAGGCTTCCGCCCCACCTGGAAGTCATTCGGGCGTGTCTTCCTCGGCATGAACATCTATCTGCTCATCGTCTTCTTCATCAACCAGGCCATCGGCAGCAACTACATGTTCGTAGCCCATAAGCCCGAAACGGCCAGCTTGCTGGACGCGCTACCCGAGTGGCCCTGGTACATTTTGTGGCTGGAAGCCCTCGGCATGCTGACCTGCCTGATCCTATACATTCCCTTCTTCATCAAAGATTGGCGCGTGAAAACCCAACCCGCCTAGTGGATGGAAGAATTCTTCGCCTGGGATTACCACGGCGCGCCTTTCGAACTCTTTGGTCCGGCCCACATCGCCGGGCTGATCGCGCTTCTGCTCCTGAACCTGAGCCTGCTTCCGTTTAAAAAAGCGGACGAGGCAATACGAGCCAGAATCCGTTTAATCCTTGCCATCATTCTGTGGGCTAACGAAATCGCCTGGCATGCCTGGAAAATTTTCCACGGCCAATGGACCCTCCAGAGCATGCTGCCCTTGCAGATTTGCAGCCTGATGGTCTGGGTTTCAGGCATCATGTTGGTTACACGCAGCTACAAAATCTATGAGTTCGCCTATTTCCTCGGCATCGGCGGCGGACTGCAGGCGCTGGCCACGCCCGACCTGGGCCTCTATGGCTTCCCCCATTTCCGCTACTTCCAGACCTTCCTCTCCCACGGACTGATCGTGGCAGCCCCGATTTACATGACCGCCGTCGAAGGCTTCCGCCCTACATGGAAATCCATGTGGAAAGCGATCCTTTGGATGAACGTTTACGCGCTGGCAATTTATTTCGTCAACGACGCGCTGGGCAGCAACTACCTGATGGTCAATGCCAAGCCGGATGTCCCCAGTTTGCTGGATTTGCTCCCCGAGTGGCCCTGGTATATCTTGTGGATGGAAGGAATTGGAGTGCTCACATTTTTATTGTTATACTTTCCCTTTATTCTCAAAGACTTGAAAACGAGAAAAAACAAAAACGCTTGACGAAATCCCTTCATCGTGTAGAATATATTCACCCGGGGCGATGGCGGAATCGGCAGACGCAACGGACTTAAAATCCGTCGGTGGTGACACCGTGAGGGTTCGACCCCCTCTCGCCCCATATCGTTCATGTCATTGCGAGCAGCCGTTGGTCGAGTAGGGCGAGTGCTTTTCTCGCCCGTATCGAGACCCTGCGACGAAGCAGTCCCGGTATCCAGGAGATTGCTTCGCCTGCTAAAGCAGGCTCGCAATGACATATTGTTCTGAAAGTGAGAAGAATGTTTTTTACCCGCCAACAACTGGAAGAGATCGAGGACAAGAGCCTGGCGCCCTATGGCATGCGCAGCCATGACAGCAAGGGCCGCGCCTATCTTGATAACGAGCCGGACTACCGCACTTCCTTCCAGCGTGACCGCGACCGCATCATCCACACCACCGCCTTCCGCCGCCTGAAGCACAAGACCCAGGTCTTTATCACCCACGAAGGCGACTACTACCGCACGCGTCTCACCCACACCATCGAAGTAGCCCAGATCGGCCGCACCATCGCCCGCGCGCTGGGCGGCAACGAGGACCTGATCGAGGCCATCTGCCTGGCGCACGATCTGGGACATTCGCCCTTCGGTCACGCCGGGGAGTCCGCACTGGCGCGTCTGATGAAAGAGCACGGCGGCTTCGACCACAACCGGCAATCCCTGCGCATTGTCACCGAGTTGGAACAGCGCTATCCGGAATTTCCCGGCCTCAACCTGACCTGGGAAGTGCGCGAGGGCATGGTCAAGCACGAGTCGGAATATGACATCTCAGACGCCTCGGACTATAACCCTGACCTGCGCGGCAACCTGGAAACACAAATCGCCAACGTAGCCGATGAACTGGCCTATACCGCGCACGACCTGGACGACGGTCTGCGCTCCGGTATGCTCACGCCGCGCATGCTGGAAGGCATCTCGCTCTGGGAAATCCTGACAGACCAGATCAAATGGCGCGGCCCCGAGCTGGACGATGTCGCCCGGCATAAACTGATCCGCCAGTTGATTGGCATGGAAGTCACCGACCTGGCCACAAGCACAGATGCTCGTTTGAAAGAAAGCAATGCCCAATCGCCACTGGATATCCAAAAACTATCCTATAATGTCATTGGCTTTAGTGAAGAGATGAGACGCCGCAACCGCGAATTGAAAGATTTCCTGTACAATAAGATGTACCGCCATTACAGGGTAGTCCGTATGCAAGTAAAAGCCGAAAGAATTCTGGAAGAATTATTCAACGCCTACCGCGCAGAGCCATCCATTCTACCGGACCAGTTCCAGTCCTTCATCAATCAACGCGGACTCGAGCGCACCATTTGTGACTATATCGCCGGCATGACAGATCGCTACGCCATCGAAGAACATCAAAAGCTCTTCAACCCCCTCGAAAAACCATAACCGGGTCCTTCATTTCGTTTTACCAGACCCGGCAAAAGATAACCGGGTCTTTATTTTTTATTCCGAACACCTTGGAAATTTCGTAAAAAAGGAAACAAGCATGGCAGAATCAACCTATCTCACCGCTGAAGGCGCTGCACGTATGCGGGCCGAACTCGAGGAATTGACAGGCTCCAAACGCGAAGAGCTGGCTGCACGCCTGCGTTCGGCCATCCAGATGGGTGATCTTTCTGAAAACGCGGATTACCATAAAGCAAAAGAAGATCAGGGCTTCCTCGAAGGTCGCATCCAGGAATTGGAATATATTCTCAGTAATGCAATCATCATCGAAAAGAACAATCGTAAAGATATTGTGTCGATTGGTTCGCATGTCACTATTCAAGAAGAAGATTTTCCGGAGGAGACCTATCACCTGGTTGGGCCAGCCGAAGCGGACCCCACGAAGGGAAAGATATCTCACGAATCCCCCATCGGCCAGGCGCTCTTAGATCACAAAGTCGGGGATACGGTCGAAGCGGAAACACCCGGGGGCATGATCGTGTTCAAGATTTTGAAGATAGCATAGGGTCCGGAAAGAAGCGGAAAAAAGAAAAGGCTGGGCGTCGAACCCAGCCTTTGGATATCCATCCCGCATTATAAAAAATGTATCATTTCAAAAACATGGGGGAAGTGGGGTGTTTCGGACGGGCGTCGCCCATCCGAAACACCCCACACCCCATTTTATTGAAAAGTTACTAAAAATGCATTTTTGGCGTGAAATGCAGGATTTATCCTTCTTTTGGCCAGATGGCCAGTTCCAAAGTCACCCTTTCAAAATAACTCTCCGGCGGCAATGCGCCGACACCGTACTCCAAATCGCTTACGGTAACAAGCAATTGGAGCGTGGCGGTTTCAAGGATAATCTGCTCTTGCGGCGCCAGCATGACCAACTCGCCTTTGGCTTCCAAGCGCGCGCGCAAGTTCGGGTCATTGTACGCATGTGAACTCATCAGCACCTTGGTCGCAGTTTTGATGTCGTTCTTATCGAACAACCAGACTTCCAGAGCGGTTACTTTTTTAGGATCGCCAACCCCGATCGTTTCGGAGATACCCACGCCATACTCTCCCAGAAAATCGCCGCCCTGCGTATCGATGCTGAACGATTCGTCGTACAAATCGTCGCCCAGGACATAGGTGGTCATCATCTGGGTAACGGGCGGAGCCAGTCCCAGTGACTGGAAATCTGTCTTCTCTGTATGGCGGCTCGCTTCAGCAGCTTGCATAGCCGCAGAGACAGTCCCTGAGCGCGGCCGAAATATGTTGCGAAGAAAGTAAAGCACGCCAAAAACGATTACGGCAAGGATCAGAATACCCGCAACGCTAATTAAAATAGTCCTAAAGGAAGATGACTGCGTCTCCCCGTCAGGCGGCGCATTCGCTTCGAGCGAGCCTTTGGCAGCCGCAATCAATTGTTCAAAATTCGAGATAGAAACAGGATCCAGGCCTCGCGGGTCTTGTTTCACCATCTCCAATGCACTGGCCGCGTTTGCGCCAAGTTCATCCCAGCGCCGCACTGCCTGAGCCTGATCGCCGTTCACCCGGAACGAATCAACCGCCATGCGCAGATAATCTGCTCGCAAGTCGGAACGCAAGACTTCGGGCGTACCATCGGTCCACTGAACGGGCCATAACCACCACCCTATGACAAACCACCCAAAGACCAGGCCCAAAATTGCACCTAAAGTGGCAGCGACTGCCGGTTTTTTTAAAATAACAGAGAGTACTTGGAGTATTGATGCCATAGTTTGTCCCTTCGAAATAGAACGTGTCAATACAATTATATACTAAACAACCGGTAATCGCACCGCTCAAAATGAGGTTCTTCAGACTTTGCCGTGAAAGGGGCCGGATTGGGGGTGCGAGCGTGCGTACGCACGCTCGCACCCCCAATCCGGGTATCTATCACGGAAAATCCCAAAGAGCTCAAAATGATCTTATTCCCTCTTTTGAAGCAAATAAAGTGTCCGCTCCGAATCGTTTACAGGAATTATTTCACGCATCGAGTAATGCAAATTGAAAACCTGCTCGAAACCCTCTTTTGTATACTGGTCGAAAATGTCCTCTCGACTCCTGAATAGCTTCTGCACTTGCGAATCGGATTTAGGCACAAACTCGACGACCAGCCATCGACCTAAACCGGCAAAATATTCGGCCACCCGCGGTAATGGAAGATTGTTGGAAATCGCTAAATGATGGACCAGGGCTAACGCAAAGACCATATCCGCTGGGCCACGTTGACCGAACGCATCCCGCTCACGATTGGCCCATCCTAACGCGGGGCTGGGATTGGTCAAATCGAGCAGTAATGGCAGAAGATTTTTCTCCTTCTGCTGCCGCATGTGACGATAATTCTGCTCGACTGCCGCGGGGTCGATGTCGGATGACACTGTATAAATCCCCGCTGCGCTGGCGATGCGGCTGAACTCACCATTGTTCGCACCCAAATCCCAGACCAAAGCGGGTTTCACGCGTTCGACCCAGCCAGCAATGATTTCTTTCTTATGTTCAAAAGCAGTATTTGAATAATTCGTAATGTCGTAATAATTACCCCACTCAGTTCCGCCAACCTTCCACTCCAGCTTTTTCACTGTCGTTTGCAGACTCTCGATCAAGCCCAATATGGACTGCCTGCTCATACCGCCACGCGCTTTCGGCTTGCTGACCTCCGTATCCGCAAAGCGCTTCTGCGCCCCTGCGTGTATATGGATGTGCATCAAAAGGCCGAACCATAGGCGAGAACCAAATGGCAACAATTTGCTCGCCAGGTCCAACGGAATGCCATCGATATGCACGCGCATAAGCTGGCTCAAGCGCACATCTCTCATCGCCATCAACGCCAGCGGCGCCAGAAAATGCTGGCAAAACTGTTTGTACGCCACCCAGGGTTGGCCTTCCTGGTAGGTCTCGAAAGAAAGCGTATCGATCAAAACAGGTCTACCGTGCAGGAACTGGATGTTATACGCACTGGCATCCTTGAGAGACATCCCAGCTTTGAGCGCCCGTTTTTGAATGGAAAGCGTCGCCAGCGCCGCATCCTTGTATTGACTGAATGACCACTCGTACGGATACGAAATAAACGGGACCAACTCCGGCTGCAGGACTTTATATGCCGCTTCTTTCTCTATCGGAGCCTGCTCCACTTCCTGATGCGAAATCAACAATCCGGCCTTGACCAATTTGTCATACAGGCCGGATTCCATTAAACGGTCATAATTTTCAGCGTAAACGCGGTTCACCTGCCGGAAGAGAGTCCCGCCATCCTTAAACAGGAACCCACTTGGGTCGCGGAAAGAAGCGCCTAGGCTTGGAATGTAATCACTGTTCGTTGGCTTCTTCGTCTTCGGCATCCTCGTCCACCTCGGGTTTAATTCCAAACAGTCTCTTGACCTTACTCCAGGACGCCCGCAAGGCAATCCCAGCGCCCAGCAAAGCTGCGATCAATAACTGGAGCAAAAAGCTGCCGGAACCAGGGTCAAGGTACGCGAGTTTGTCACCGAAACCTGAAATCAAAGCATTGGGTAAAAAGGACATATTCCGCTCCTATCTGGCAGATTCAGGAATTACATTATCCTGCAAGAAAGTCTCTCCACATTTGATGCATTGCACTTCACGCTTATTCGCAATCACCAGCAACCCCTGGCAATTTGGACAGGGTTGTTCTATCGGTCGTTTCCATGAAGTGAAATCACACTCCGGATAGTTATTGCAGCCAAAGAAAGTACGGCCTTTACGCGTTTTGCGCTCGACAAGGTCGCCGCCATCTTGCGGACAGGCAACGCCAATCTTCTCCAGCCAGGGCTCGGTATGACGACATTCGGGGAAACCGCTACATGAGATAAATTTGCCATAACGGCCATAGCGAATGACCAACTCCCTACCGCATTTGGGACAATCCCGGCCAATCGGCTCTGGTCCAGATTTGACCACAGGCATATCTTCCTGCGCTTTTTCGACCTTCTTGGAGAACGGCCCGTAAAACTCATCCATGACCTTGACCCATTCGGTTTCTCCGTCAGCAATTTTGTCCAGGTCTTCTTCCATACGCGCAGTGAAGTTGTAATCGACAATCTCAGGGAAATACTGCATCATCAGGTCGTTGACCAATATGCCCGTTTCCGTTGGTACCAGGCGCTTGTCTTCTCGAAATACGTATCCGCGCGCCTGGATCGTCGAAAGCGTAGGCGCATAGGTGGAAGGACGGCCAATCCCGTTCTCCTCCAACGCTTTCACCAACGATGCTTCCGAATAACGTGGAGGTGGTTGGGTGAAATGTTGTTCTGGAATCAGGCACACCAGATCTTGCTTCTGCCCTTCCTTTACACCTACAGGAATGCTGATATTTTTTTCTTCTGCCCGCTTTGCTTCTTCGCTGACAGATTCCTCATAGACTGCCAAAAAGCCTGGAAACTTGACCGTGGAACCAGATGCACGCAATAAGTATTCATGCACGCTAGTTTTGCCAGTCACCTCAACCTGTACTGTATCGTACTCAGCCATTTCCATTTGCGAGGCAACAAATCGCTGCCAGATCAGGCGATATAGCTTGAACATGGCTGGCTCAAGGTACTGCTTGACTTTGTCCGGGTCGCGCATTGCCGATGTGGGCCGGATAGCCTCATGCGCTTCCTGCGCGCCCTTTGACTTGGTCGTATATTGCGGCGGCTCCGATGGCAGGTAGTCTGCGCCGTATTTACCCATCACGTATTCGCGCGCTTCTTTCTGCGCTAATTCTGAAACGTTGGTCGAGTCAGTGCGCATATAGGTGATCAGGCCGGTCGTACCACCTTCGCCTACATCCAGGCCTTCATACAGTCCCTGTGCCAGGCCCATCGTGCGTTTGGCCGTAAAACCCAACTTCCGCGCGGAATCTTGCTGCAAGGTGGATGTAGTGAATGGGGCTGATGGCCGTCTCTTACGGACGCCTCGCTTAAATTTTGTAACTGTATAAGTAGCTGTATCCATATCTATTAAAATAGGTTCTACAACTTCTTCACTCGGCAATTCCGGCGTTTCCCCATCAATATTCGCCAACTTAACAATAAAAGTGGAATTACTGGATTCTGGCTTGAGTTCAGCCTCAATCGTCCAATATTCAACAGGGACAAAAGCCTCGATCTCGCGCTCTCGCTCGACGATCAGCCTGAGCGCAACCGATTGAACGCGTCCAGCCGAAAGGCGGCTACGCACCTTCTCCCACAAAATGGGACTGATGCTGTAGCCGACAAGTCGATCCAGGATACGTCGCGCCTGCTGGGCATTGACTAAGTCCGTGTTGATATCACGTGGATGTGAAAAAGCCTCGTTGATCGCCGGTTCTGTGATCTCATGAAAGACTACGCGCTTCGCCAGCTTCGGCTCAATTTGGGCCGCTTCCATCAGGTGCCATGCAATGGCCTCCCCTTCACGGTCGGGGTCTGTTGCCAGGTAAACCTCTTCGGCTTTCTTCGCCAGACCCTTGAGTTCTTTTACGACTTCTTTCTTTTCATTCGGCACACGATATTTGGGTGCAAAGTGGTTCTCGACATCTACCGATAACTGCGAACGTAACAAGTCACGCACGTGCCCTACCGAGGCACGAACAACATAGCCTTTACCTAAAAAGCGCCCGACCGTTTTTGCTTTGGCCGGCGACTCGACAATGACCAATTTCCCATCTCGATTACTCTTGGGGTCGGGCGGGGCGAGTCCCTCGTGCGCGGGGGTTTTCCCCATTCGATATAACTTCGTCCCACAAATGGAGCACGTACCAATTGTTACCGGTGAAGCTTTGGCATTAAACGTCGCTTCCGGATTTTGTATTTCTCGTTTGGTCTTGCATTTCATACAATAAGCTTCCATAAACTCTCCAGAAAATTCACCTGTAAAACAGATAAATTATAAGTATTTGTCCTGGCGATGCTTCTTCAAATGTTCAACAACATCGCGCACCTTTTGCGCCTGGTCAGATTTACAAACCAGTAAAACATCACCCGTGTCCACCAGAACCATATCATCTACCCCAATTGTGACCACAAGACGTTGATTGTCATTGCTATAGACGAGTGAATTATGTGTATCAATTGCCAGGTGGTGGGCATTCTGGGAAATGTTCCCATTCATGTCAGGTAAAAGGACCTCTAAAAGAGAATTCCAGGAACCTACGTCACTCCAACCCAAGCCACCTGCCGGCAACACAGCAACAAGCTTTGCGTTTTCCATGACGCCATAATCAACCGTTTCGATCTTCAAATCATACCAGAGCGTATCAAGCACTTCGTCCCTTTGAGGCGTATCCCAGGAGGCAGAAATACTTGTAACTGCATCACTTAATGCAGGCATCTGTTTTTTAATCTCAGTCAAAATATCATCAACGCGCCAGACGAACATGCCGCTATTCCAGGAATGATCGCCCGAACGCAACAACTCCTGAGCCGTCCTTTCATCCGGCTTCTCGGTGAAGCGTTTGACTGCATAGACAGGGTACTTAAAGTCCCCATTCAATGCTTCACCTTGCTGGATATAGCCATATGCAGTGGAAGGGTGGGTTGGCGTAATACCAAGTGTCACCAAATATCCCTTCCCGGCAACATCGAGCGCGGCACGTAACAGGTAATGGAACAAATCACGGTTGCGGATGAAATGGTCTGATGGCAAAACTACCATCATTGCCTTGGGATCGCGCAACTTGAGAACTACGGCCGCCAATCCTACAACGGAGGCCGTGCCGCGCGGCGCAGGCTCAATCAGATAATTCTCGAATGGGATCTCCGGAGCCTGTTCCTGCATGACGCGCGCCTGCTCGCTAACGGTCACGACCAAAATCCGTTCTGGTGGAAACATTTTCTCCAGTCTCGCGATCGTGCTCTGGAAAAGTGTCTCTTCGGCAAGCAGAGGCAGCAGTTGTTTGGGACGTTCTTGTCTCGAAACAGGCCACAGACGTGTGCCACCGCCGCCAGCCATAATGACTGCATACGTGTGATTTAAATTATTCATCGTTCACCAAATAATCAGATTGTACCTCACGCACTGCCACATAGTGCATGTTCCCCACTTGACGTACCATCCCTTTCAATTCCATCATCACTAGGGTAGCAGAAACCTTTTCAACTGGCAAGCCAGTCTGGTTGCGGATTTCGTCCACATGCAGAGGTTCCTCACGCATAGCATCCAGCAGCTTTGCCTCTACCTCATCAGCAGGTAAAGCTTTGCGCGCAGCCTTGTGCTGGCCGACGCGGGTCAGGTTGAGTGCTTGCATTATATCGCTGGCGCTCAAAAGTGGAAGCGCGCCCCGCTGAATCAACTTATTTGTACCTTTACTTTGCGGCGCAAAGATATTGCCCGGAACCGCGAAAATCTCGCGTCCCTGTTCAGCCGCAAATTCGGCCGTGATAAGCGCTCCGCTGGTTTCGCCAGCCTCGATCACGACCACCGCCATCGAAAGCCCGGAAATGATGCGGTTGCGCGGCGGGAAGTTAGAAGATTCCGGCGGCGTGCCCGGCGCATAATCGCTCAACACTGCGCCGTGCTCAAAAATCTGTTCGGCGATACCACGATTTTCAGGCGGATAAATCCGGTCAACGCCTGAACCCAGCACGGCCAGTGTGCGCCCGCCAGCCTTGAGCGCCGCATTGTGGGCAAGCGCGTCCACTCCACGCGCCAGGCCACTGACCACAGTTACGCCATTGGCAGCCAGATACGAGGCGATCTCCTCGGTCACCTGGCGACCATAGGGCGTCACCCTGCGCGTGCCCACAATAGCAACCGCCCAGGTATCTTCGGGGGACAGTTCGCCGCGTACATATAGCACAGGCGGCGGTTGTTCGATTTCCTTCAGGCGCTGGGGGTAGGCTTCGTCCAACCAGGTCAGGACTTCAATTCCCTTGGACTGGATTTGATCCCAAAGTCGAGACAAATCGGCTTTCTCGCGGACTGCCGCCAGACGTTCGATCACCTTCAAGCTCAGGCCTGCTTCCGCCAGTTCGGCCGGGGCGGCCCTCCAGGCAGACTCTGCATCGCCAAAGCGTTCCAACAGACGCTGGAAGCGCACCGCGCCGATACCTTTTACCAGGGTGAAACCAATCCAATAACGTTTATCGTTCATCAAAGCAGATGCCCCCAGGCGGAACTCAGATCAGACCGTCCAGCAGGTGCACGCGCATTTGACGGTCAGCAAGCCTGACGTCCAGAATGACTGGGGGGATAGCCGGAAGCAACACTTCGTTCCCGTTTGTATCGCGCACCACGTAGACGTCGTTTGCGCCCGTCTCAAGGATGTCCACCAACAGGCCCAATTCGCGGCCATCGTCGGTGACCACGTTCAAACCGACCAACTGGTGATGATAATATTCGCCTACAGGCAATTCAGGCCGGTCCGCAGTGGGCACATAAACCCGCGTGTTACGATATTGCCCGGCATCTTCGGGGGATTTGATGCCGCGGAATCTTAACAACATACCAGCAGCATGCGGACGACGGCTGGCAACTACCATGGGCTGGTACTCATCGCCCACAAACACAGTCATGCCCGTTTTCAAGCGCTCCGGGAAGTCAGTATGGATATCCATCAGTATCTCGCCCTTGACACCGTGCGGGCGGCGCAAAAATCCAACTACCAAATATTCAGGCTCGCCGACCGTTGGCGAGCCTGCTTCAGCCATGACCTGTACTTTCTTCAAGGGCATTACGGTTCCATCACATCCAGCGTGGCTTGTACTCCATCGCGTTCGGCAGCCACGCGTAACAACGTGCGGATGGAATTGGCTACCCGCCCGTTTTTACCAATCACGCGACCCATATCATCTTTGGCCACGCTGAGCTCCAGGCGCACACGATTTCCGTTTTTGGTTTCGCTCACTTCCACCTGGTCGGGGTATTCCACAAGGGATTTTGCAATATACTCGATGAGAGCCTTCATGGCATCTCCATTCAAAAAATACAGGCGCAGAGCCGGCATCAACCACACCCTGCGCTTTCAGTTGGACTAATCGCGGCGGGTCTTAACCGTTGTGCTACGGCCAGCTTGCGCTTCAGCAGCCTCTTTCATCAGGGCTTCCACATCTTCACCCGTTTTGAAGCGCTCCCAGCGCTCCAGCGTGCCGGTAGTTTTGAAGACCTGCTCAACAGACTCGGTCGGCCTGGCGCCGTTTTTCATCCAGTGGAACACGCGGTCTTCTTTTATGGTCATGGTTGCCGGCTCAGTACGGGGGTTGTAGAAACCAAGGATTTCAAGAAAGCGTCCATCACGCGGGCTTTCCTTGTCCGCGGCAACGATGCGGTAAGAGGGCTGTCCCTTCAAACCGATGCGGCGTAATCGAATACGAACCATTGAAAACGTTCTCCTTCAAATGTGATTGTCGAATTATAGGCGCGGTATAAGCAAGGAGAGAGGGGATGCGTGAAAGGACGCGCTCACAAGCCTAAGTCCCGCAGGGCACTATTTTACCAGAGAAATAAAATCGGAAAAGAGCAATCCATGAGTTACCCGAACAACCTGCCCAAATCACGCCCGCCTGTTTTCTTGATTCTCTTCATTACCTTCTGTAACTCGCGGTATTGCTTGACCAGACGGTTGACATCCTGCACTTCCACACCGGAGCCAGCCGCGATGCGGCGGCGGCGGGAGGCATTCAGGATGTCAGGGTTGCGACGCTCTTTGGTTGTCATGGAATTGATAATAGCTTCACTGCGCTTCAATTGAGTCTCAACCTGTTTCGGGTCGGCCTGGCGCGCGGCCTGCCCCAGTTGCCCGGGCAGCATATCCATCATCTGGCCGAGCGGTCCCATCTTCTTCATCTGTTTCATCTGATCGAGCCAGTCCTCGAAGGTAAACTGTCCCTGCATCAGGCGCTCGGCCTGCTTCTGAGCCGTTTGCGCATCAAAAGCAGATTCCGCTTTTTCGATCAGGCCGATCACATCGCCCATTCCCAGAATGCGAGACGAAAGCCGCCCGGGGTCGTAGGTTTCGAGCGCATCCAGCTTTTCGCCCGTGCCCAGGAATTTGATCGGGACACCGGTCACGGAACGAATGGAGATAGCAGCCCCGCCACGCGCATCGCCGTCCATTTTGGACAGGATCAGGCCGGTCAGCGAGACTGAATCACGGAAGCCTTGGGCCACATTGAGCGCTTCCTGCCCGATCATCGCGTCGACAACCAGCAGCGTCTCCACCGGGTTGACCTTCGCGCGAATGGCCTTCAACTCATCCATCAGTTCCGCATCTAATTGGGACCGTCCGGCTGTGTCCACGATCATGACGCTGAATCCACCCTTCTGGGCTTTGTCGAAAGCGCGCGCCGCCAAATCAGGAGGCTTGATTCCAGTGGCAGCTTCCACTGGGACATCCAATCGCTCGCCAAGCTGTTGTAATTGTTGAATCGCCGCCGGGCGATAGGGATCGCCTGCCACCAGCATGACGCGTTCGCCTTTGGAACGCAGCAGGCGTGCCAGCTTGCCGGCAGCTGTAGTTTTACCCGAGCCCTGCAAGCCAACCAGCATGAGCACGCGCGGTTTGGGCCCGGAGAAGTTCAGGGGCTCAGGTTCGCCCAGCGTGCCGATCAATTCTTCATTGACGATCTTGATAACTTGCTGGCCGGGGTTGAGCGCCCTCGATACTTCCGCTCCCACGGCGCGCTCGCGCACACGCGCAATGAAATCTTTGACTACGCTGTAATGCACGTCCGCTTCGAGCAAGGCTAAACGGACTTCGCGCATGGCGGCATCCACGTCCGCTTCGGAGAGTTTTCCGCGGCGGCGGAGTTGGTCGAAAACTTGGTTAAGGCGTGAAGTGAGATTTTCAAACATGATATCCTTCCAGAAAGCGCTCGGATTGTAGTGCGGAAGCAGGCTGAGGTCAAGGGAAGAGGCGCGTTTTCGGTTACAATATAATGCTTGCTTGACAATCCAATCGTCTACGAGTAAAATCTTGGACGCTTAACAACCGAATAACTGGCCGAGATAGCTCAGTTGGTAGAGCACGCGACTGAAAATCGCGGTGTCGTCAGTTCGATTCTGACTCTCGGCACTCTCGGCCATCAACATCGGCCAAGACTTGCGGGTGTAGTTCAGTGGTAGAACGTCTCCTTGCCAAGGAGAAGGTCGTGGGTTCGAATCCCATCGCCCGCTCTGTTTTATTAAGACATGGCGTCGTGGCCAAGTGGTAAGGCAAGGGTCTGCAAAACCCTGATCACGGGTTCAAATCCCGTCGACGCCTCTTTAGCGACCTCCGTTGAGGTCGCTTTTTGTATTGAAATTTTAAGGGTAAAAGCGATTAAAGAATCTATAATGGTAAGTGGTCTATTTGTAAGGAGATTACGTTTGAATATTTCTTATCATAACAATGGTGAAGAATATCAGAGTATATTTGAAAATGCCACGGAGGGGATATTTCAATCGTCTGTAGAGGGACGCTTCTTGAAAGTTAATCCGGCCATGGCTCGTATCTTTGGTTATGCATCTCCCGATGAAATGATTCAATCGATCTCCGATATCACAAATGATATTCATGTAGATGGTGAAACACGGAAATATTTCATTGAAGAATTATCAAAACACGAACGCGTAGAAGGCTTTGAAGCCCGCACCTATCGCAAAGATCGAAGTATTATTTGGACACGCACAAATGCGCGTACGGTTCGGGATGAAGCAGGGAACATACTATATTTTGAAGGGTTTCTAACCGACATTACCCTACGCAAAGAGGCTGAAATTTCACTGCGCGAGAGTGAGGAAAGGTACCGCGCATTGGTCGAGCGTCTGCCGGGTATTGTCTTTCTGGATGCCCCTGATGACTCTGAAAGCACCTACTACGTTAGCCCAAAAATCGAAGCTATCCTTGGATACTCCCCGGAAGAATGGATATCTAAAGTAACCTGGTCGGGCATTATCCATCCCGATGATCGTGAGCGCGTCCTTGGCGAAAGCAAACGTACGGATAAAACGAAGGAGTTATTCCGCCAGGAATACCGAATTCAAAAGAAAGACGGCGAGTACGCGTGGATAAGGGAAGAAGCACACCTTGTAAAAGATAAGCATGAGACACCCCTCTTCTGGCAAGGTTTCTTTGTGGATATTTCGGAGCAGAAGCAAGCAGAGATTGCAATTCGCCAAAGCGAGGAGCAATTCAAGAAAATTTTCCAGGCCAATCCAATCGCTTCTTGTATTGCGACTCTTAAGGACGGACGCTTCATTGCCGCCAATGATGCGTACTGGAAATTATCCGGTTTCAAACCAGATGAATTCCTTGGCCGCACAAGCATAGAACTGGGATTCATAACCAAAGAAAGAAGAAAAAAAATTGTTGCACGATTAAAGAAAGAAAAATCCATTCAAAATGAGAACGGGAAGCTACTTACCAAGAGCGGGGACACCCGTAATACATTAGAGTTTTTCGAGCTAATCCATTTTGACGGCCAAGATTGTATCTTGTCCATGTTCTATGACATGACCGATCAGGTCAAAGCCCAGGATGCATTGCAAGATAATGAAGAAAAATACCGTCAGCTCTTTGAAGCCGAATCAGACGCGATCTTTTTAATCGATAATGAAAGCGGAAATATACTGGAAGCCAATGCCGCTGCAACCGCATTATATGGCTATAGTAAGGAAGAGCTGCTCCACAAGAAGAACTCAGATCTGTCAGCAGAACAGGAAGAAACACGCGGGGTAACCCGAAACACGCCGATTGATAAAAATCAAATAATATCCATCCCTATTCGATACCATCGAAAAAAAGATGGAACTATATTTCCTGTCGAGATTACCGGCAGATTTTTCGAATGGCGCGGCCGCCCTGTCCACATAGCAGCGATTCGAGACATTACGGAGCGAAAAAAAATTGAAGAAGCCTTGCGAGCCAGCGATGAACGCTTCCGTTTGTCATTTCAAACCAGCCCTGATTCGATAAACATCAACCGACTAGAAAACGGTCTTTATATCGACGTTAATGAAGGATTTACTGCCATCACTGGCTATGCTCGTGAAGAAGTTATTGGAAAAACCTCGTTTGAAATCAATATCTGGGACAATCCGGAAGATCGTGCCAAGCTCGTTAAGGGGTTGAAAAATAACGGTTATGTCAACAATTTGGAAGCCAAATTTCGCATGAAGGATGGACGAGTTCTTACTGGTTTGATGTCAGCAAGGGTCATTATGCTGAATGAAGCCCCCCATATCATCTCTATCACAAGAGAAATTGAAACCCTAAAGCAAACAGAAGAAACTCTGCAACGCCAACTGAAAGAACTATCTATCCTCCACAACGTTGCCCTGGCTGCTTCCTCTTCAAAAAGCGTCGACGAACTAGTTCAACGTGTAACGGACACAATCAGCGACACCTTACATCCAGATAATTGCGGCGTAGGGTTACTTTCAGAGCACGGCAATATGCTTGTACCGCATGCTTCCTATTGGGGCGCAAGCGGTGATAAATCCAGACGGCGCATGCTTACCTCACGAGGAGTCACAAGCAAGGTAGCCTCTACAGGTATTCCGATCCGCCTGGGTGATGTAAGCCAGGAACCGGCGTACGTCGAAACAATGCATGGGGTGCAATCCGAATTGTGTGTACCGATAAAAATCCAAGACCGCGTCATCGGTGTAATCAATATCGAATCCAAAAAGCCAGATGCATTCAGCGAGACAGATGAGCGTCTGCTCAACACCATAGCGGGTTCGACGGCAGCAGCTATTGAACAGTTACGCCTCTTCGAAACATCCCAACGTCGCCTGCAAGAATTGGCCATCCTTAATGCGGTCAGTTTTGCCAGCACCAATGCCGCAAGTGTGGATGAATTGATCGAAAAGGTCACGCAGATCATCGGTGAATCATTATATCCGGACAACTTCGGCGTGCTCCTGCTCAACGAAGGAGATGACACCCTCTATCCACATCCTTCTTATCGGGGGATAACTGATGGGAAGCATCCGATGAGCGTTCCCCTTGGTCACGGAGTCAGCGGCCAGGTTGCGGCTACAGGAGAACCTTTGCGCATCGCCAATACAAGGAATTTCAAAAGCTATATCGAGGTGACGTCGCAGGTGCGTTCCGAGCTCTGCGTACCAATTGCACAAGGAGAGCGCATTCTTGGTGTCATTAATGCCGAGAGTCTCAAAATTGATGCCTTTACAAATGATGATGAGCGGCTACTAGCAACAATTGCCAGCACGCTTGCAACAGCAATAGAAAAATTACGCTTGCTTGAAGCAGAGCAGAAACGACGCCAAGAAGCAGAAACCTTGCTCGGAGCGACCAACACCTTGACAAGGTCTTTACATTTAGATACTTTGTTAAATTCGATACTTGAAACATTATCCAGGATTGTTCCTTATGACAGCGCATCCATCGCAATGCAACAAGGTGAAGAGCTGATTATTGTCGCTGGGAGAGGCTTCCCGCCCGGATATGAAGTGATTGGAAGAAAACTTGGATATTCGGAAAAGTGGCTATTATTAAGAGCAACACATCAACCTTTTATTGTACCTGACGTGCAACTAGAACCGAGCTTCGAGCAATGGGAAGGCTCCGAATATATTCAAGGCTGGATGGGCATTCCAATGGTCATCCACGATAAGTTAATCGGCTTTATTAATCTGGATAGTCGTAAACCCAATACTTTCACTGAAGATGATGCAATAATTGCACAAACCTTTGCCAACTCAGCCGCAGTTGCTGTAGAAAATGCGCGCCTATTCGAAGCCGAGCGACAAAGTCGTGAAAACGCGGAGGCATTGCGTGAAGCAACGGCTGCCCTAACCACTTCACTCGAACTTGAAGCACTCTATGAGACCATCCTGGATTCGCTCAAAAAGCTTTTGCCTTTCGACAGCGCATCAATAGAAATTCTTGACCAGGGGTATTCGGAAATTGTCGCAGGCCGGGGATTAAGAGAGAATCAAATTTGTATCGGCCAACAATATCCATACAATGCCGCAATATGGGAAGATTTTGAATTACATCGCTGGCCAATAATTATTCCTGATGTACGGGAAGATAAGCGATTCGTGAAACTCGAGGGAACTGAATACATCCGTGGCTGGATGGGCGTCCCTATGTTTGCGCAGGACAGGCTTGTTGGATTTTTAAATCTTGACAGCTCCATAGAGAATTTCTTCACTGATAGCCATGCTTCGTTGGCACAAATCTTTGGCAACCAGGCCGCTATCGCCATTGAAAATGCTCGCCTATTCGAAGCGGAACAACGTCGGCATCGTGAATCCGAAACGCTGCGCCAAGCAGCTCTGGCGATTAATACATCCCTTGAATTAGAGAGCGTTCTCGAGACGCTTCTACTTGTTATGAAACAAGTCATACCCTATGATAGCGCGAGTGTATTGCTCCAAGAAGGAGATGAATTACGGCTGGCCGCGACACAAGGGTTCCTCACATCAGAGCTATTGGTCGATCTTAAATTTCCAGCCCACGACAAGCTGTATGAAGAAATAAAGAAGAATAAGCAGCCGCTTATCTTGGAAGATGCGCAAAAAGATGAGCGCTTCAAGAAATGGGGCGCAGCACAAGAAACCCGCGGTTGGATGGGAATTCCGCTCGTTGAGCGAGGGAACGTAATAGGTTGTATTACGATAGATAATTATCAGCCAAACGCATACAACACCAATTCAGTAACATTGGCGCTTACTTTTGCCCACCAAGCCTCTACAGCCATCCGTAATGCGCGCCAGTTTGAAACCGAACAACGACACTTCGAAGAGGCTGAAACCTTACGGCAAACGGCGGAGGCAATCACATCATCGCTGGATATTAGAAATGTTCTAAACGCCATCTTGAATAATCTCAGCCGGGTTGTTCCCTATGATAGCGCTGCAATCCTTCTCATTGAGGGAGACAAGGTGCGAATAACAGCAGGAGAAGGCTTTCCAGACAACGAAAATGCAGTTGGTCTCCTTTTCCCTGCAAGCAACGCTCTGCTACAAGAATTATGGGATACTGGAAAACCCCTGATTTTGGGAGATGCCCAGGCCGACCCGCGATTCGAAAAATGGGCTGCTGCTGATCAAGTCCGAGGTTGGATGAGCGTCCCTTTGTCTGTCCGCGGGGTGATGCTTGGCTGTATCACGATCGATAGCTATAAGCCTGAAGCGTACAATGAACATGACGCCAATCTTGCCATGACGTTCGCATATCAGGCTGCGGCCGCAATAGAAAATGCGCGCCTTTACGAACGAAGCGAACAGCAAATACGTCAACTCACAGTTCTTCGCGATATAGATACTGCCATATCATCCAGCTTTGACCTGCAGGTAACACTTGACTTTCTGATAAGCCATGCCATCAAAGAGCTAAATGTCGATGCGGCTGCTATTTTGGTCTACAACCCCGATCTGCAAGCCCTGTCTCTTCACTCAAGCAATGGCTTTATAGATAATCGAAAAAAACAATCAGCATTTATCCGCATCGGAGATGGGCTGGCTGGCCAGGTGGCACTGAGCAGAAAGCTTGTTCATGTTCCTGATCTAAGTAATTCGCCGGAGAACAAAAACAGTTCCGTTTTTGAAGAAAGCTTCAAGAGCTATCTTGGAGTTCCCTTGATCGGAAAGGGAGAAATCAAAGGAGTTCTCGAAGTCTATTCTCGCGCCGAGATCGACCCCAGTTCCGATTGGCTTAACTTTTTGCATACCCTGGCAGGGCAAGCCGCTATCGCTATTGACAACGTGCAATTATTTAAAAACTTACAACACAGCAACCAGGAACTTATGCTTGCATACGATACTACCCTGGCTGGTTGGGGAAGAGCGCTTGAATTGCGCGACAAAGAGACTCAGGGACATACCAATCGCGTGGTTAAACTGACGATCGAGCTTGCCAGGCGCATGGATATCGAAGGGGAAAGACTCACTCACATCATGCGTGGCGCACTTCTCCACGATATAGGCAAAATGGGCATTCCCGATCATATCCTCAATAAACCCGGGCCGCTCACGGAAGCTGAATGGGAAATCATGCGTCAGCACCCTCAATTTGCGTTTGATCTAATGAATCCAATTCCATATCTGCGCCCCGCACTGGAGATCCCTTACGGGCACCACGAACGCTGGGATGGTAGCGGTTATCCGCTTGGTCTCAAAGGCAAGGAGATACCTGTTGCGGCGCGCATCTTTGCAGTTGTGGATATATGGGATGCGCTCCACTATGAGCGCGTGTACCGCGATGCCTGGCCCGAAGAGAAAGTGCTCGAATACCTGAAAAAAACAGCTGGAATTGAACTTGATCCTGCCATCGTTGAAAAATTCCTGGAACTGCTTGAAGATGAGCGTTATGAAAATCAGGCGGAGTAACTCCGCCTGATTTTTAGCCATCTACTTCACACGGACAAAGCGCCTCTTCCCCACCTGCAATATGCCCGGATGTGGAAAGGCATCGTCGCTTCGCTCCAGAGTCTCACCATCCAGACGCACCCCCTTCTGGTCGATCATACGACGCGCCTCGCTCTTACTGGATACCAGGCCTGCTCCCATTAAAACATCCAGAATCGTTGCCCCGGCTTGTAACTCGTATTCTGGCATCTCATCTGGCGTTTCTTTTTGCTGGAACAGGCGCACGAAAGCTTCTTCGGCAACCAGTGCTTCCTCGTCACTGTAAAAAATACTGACAATCTCCCGCGCCAGCTTCATCTTGGCATCCCGCGGATGTAGCTTCCCGGTTTGCAACGCCTTTTCCATTTCATTGATTTCTGCCGGGGTCCAGCGCGACACCAAGCGCGAGTACGTACCCATCGCAAAGTCCGGCACACTCATCACCTTACCGTACATATCTTCTGCGCCACTGTTGATTGGAACAATATTGCCCGTCGATTTAGACATACGTTGTAAACCATCCGTGCCGGGAAGAATGCCGCAGATCACACCAACTAGTGGTTTCTGTCCTAACACTTCCTGCAACTTGCGCCCGGCTACGATGATGTTGAACAACTGGTCTGTGCCGCCTACTTGCACATCTGTCTCCATTGACACAGCATCATACCCTTGCATGAGTGAATAGTATGTCTCGTGCAGGTAAATGGGTTCACCGTTTTCCAAACGATTTGCAAAATTATCGCGCGCTAAAAATTGTTGTACGGTAAAGTTCTGCCCTAAACGGATCAGATCTAAAAGGGTGAGTTTTGATAACCATTCGCCGTTGTAGCGCACCTTGGTCTTTTCACGATCTAACACACGAAAGGCCTGCTCGGCGTAAGTCCGCCCATTTTCGGCGACCTGCTCCTCGGTCAAGACCGGACGCGCTTTGTTCTTGTCCGAAGGGTCGCCTACCAGCGCAGTATAGCTTCCGATCAGGAACGTCACGTCGTGTCCCAAATCCTGGAACTGTCGCAGTTTACGCATCGGAATCGTGTGTCCCAGGTGCAGATCAACGTGGGTTGGATCGAAGCCACAATACACGCGCAGCGGACGCCCGTCTTTCTCAGCTTCCACCAACCGCTCACGCAGTTCCTTCGTCATGGCTTTCTTCAGTTCTTCATCGCCATACTCAGTACCCTGCATCAAAAGTTCAACTTGTTCGTCAATGTTCATGAGAACCTCCCGCAAAAAATAACGCATCACGTTTTACGTTTCCGTGATGCGTCAATCGAAACGTAAAACGCTGCTCAACCCCGCGCATAATAATACGCGCTATGCGACTCCTCGACCAACTCCAGGCCAGTTTCGCGCAGGATGGCATCCAGGATAACTTGTCCTTCGAGGAATCCTGTTCGTCCGCGCACCTCACCTTGGAATTGGACTTCACCCAATGTTTTGAATTCAAAATGGGACTTTTCGCCGATGACCTGAACAGCCTTGCCCCAGCGAGCGGGTAAAACCGCCACCTTTTGGACCGCGCACCAGCCCAACCGCACCCGGCGTAATCCATTCTCGAAACGGATTCCGTCCGCATCCAAGCGGATGACAGTATTTCTATCAAGCCAGTTTCCCAATGATATGCTTAATCCCGAGAAGAGCAGAAAAAACCAGAATATCCAGGCCCACGTAGGAACGTACCCGCTCTGGTTTAAGAGCCACACGCCTGCGCTGACAGCCAACGCCAGCGCCCAGGCTGTCCATTCGCCACGGCGGGGCAATAACTCAGGATGGAATTCGCGGGTCTCGCTTTCAGGCATAAGCGATATTATACCCAGGTCGGCTGAAAATTGCGCTTTTTTACGAAAAGGAATGCGCAATTTTCAACCGTGGGTATTATATACAACAGCTTATTGCGCCAGGTTGAAGGTGAACTCCCAGGGACCGGTGATGGTGAAAAACTCATCGCTATACACCAGTTGCTCGGCTTCTTCCTGGCTCATCGCCTCCGGCTTGCCGACGATCTGCATAGTCATCACGCCACCGACCTCCACACAATCCAGGACAATGGCAATCCCACGCTCAGCAAAGTTCTGCTGGATTTTGGGCATATAAATCGTGCAATAATCTTCCTGACGATGATTCGAGGCAATCGCCTCTATGCTCACCGTCACGGTTGACAAATTTGCATCCGGCGGAACGTAGAATTCCAGCGTGTCGCAGCGCTGGCCGGATTGCCCGTCTCCAGTCGGCTCTTGGAAACTAAGCAGGGTCGTCCCGTAATCTTCCAAAACGACATCAGCGTATTGCAAGCTGGCTTTCCAGATATTCCAGTCTGAAGCATCGGGGAGCGTGAAACATACATCAGCGTAAACCTGCTTACCATCCTGCCAGGCACGCTCCACACGGACATCGATCCCGCTGACGACTTGATTGGGCGAGATCGCCTGCGCTTGAGCCGTTGGATAGGATGGCGCAATGAACGGTGTTGCCGACGGCGCAGCGGCCTGTGGAGAAGTCTGCTGGCCAGGAACCGGCGACGCGCAGGCAACTGCGGCTAACAACAGGACCAGTAAACCAAGGTAAATTCGTGATTTCATTTTATTTCCTTTCGAACACGATTATTTTTCGAAGATGTCTCGAAGAGCTTCTTCCAAGTTCGAGAAGTGCATATTATACCCCATTTCGAACAAACGTTCTGGTTTAGAGAAACGGCCTTCGGTAATCAAGACGCTCATTTCGCCTAATACCAGGCGCATTAAAAATTCCGGGTATGGGAACCAGTATGGCCGCTGCAAAACTTGCGCCAGGGTACGCATGAACTCGGCATTGGAGGTCATTTGTGGAGCAATCAAATTATACGGGCCTCTCGCGTCAGGATTCTCCATCAGAAAACGGATCCCTCCAATTTGGTCATCAATATGTATCCAAGGCATAGCTTGCTTCCCACTGCCAAATCGTCCGCCAACGAACAGGCGTACGGGCAAAGCCATGAGCCACAGCAAGATGGCATCCCTGGCAAGTACAACAGCTGTGCGACATACTACACGGCGCACACCAACTTCTTCCACCGATTTGGTGGCATCTTCCCAGGCGACTGTCAGTTGCGCCAGGTAATCATCCGCGGGCGGCGTAAATTCGTCGGCGATGCCCTCCCCTCGCAAGCCGTAATGGTTGATGCCGGAGATTTGGATGAATACACCGGGGCGACGAGATGCTTCTCGGATAGCGGAAGCAAGCGCAAGTCCCGGTTGGACGCGTGAGGCGCGGAACTGTTCCTTTTTGCGCTCTGTCCAGGGCCAATTGCTTGTGCTCAGTCCACACAGATTCACTACTGCATCCATTTCATTGACCAGATGACCCCAACCACTTGTCGTTCGCCCATCCCAGGCAACAACTTGGACACCTGGGATAGTATTTTTAGGGTTGCGCGATAACACCCACACTTGATGGTTATCCGCAATCAGCGATTTGATCAAGTGACTCCCCATGAAACCGGTACCACCGGCAAGTAGTACTTTCATTTCATATTCTCCATAAGAATGGTTGTGCTATAATCAGCGCTATTGTGGAGGCTCCATGCAAGAGCCAGTATTGGTCTTAAATGCGAATTTCGAGCCGATCAATGTGTGCTCTACACGACGGGCCGTCGGGCTGATCCTGGCAGATAAGGCAGCGATGGTGGTCAACGGACGCGGACACATCCACACCATTAACCAACTACTGCCGCGGCCTTCTGTTATCCGTCTTGAACACATGATCCATCGGCCACGCCCGCGCGTGAAACTGACCCGACGCGAAGTTTTCCGACGTGATAATTATACCTGCCAGTACTGCGGTCGCCGCGACACCACATTAACAGTCGATCACATCCTGCCCAAGCACCTGGGTGGAAAACATATCTGGACAAATGTGGTCGCGGCATGCCCGGGCTGCAATCATCGCAAAGGCGGCCGCAGGCTCGAAGAAGTGCAGATGAGTTTACTACATATGCCTAAAGAGCCATCTGCAAGTGCTGTTTATTTGTATGGACGCCATTTGGACGAAAACGGAGAATGGGAACCGTATATCACGGGGTGGTAAAAATATTCTTGCAAAGCCTTACCCCTCTCGTGAACACGAGGGGTATTTTTTACGAGAAATCGAGCGCCATGAAATCTTTTGCCAATTTGACTTCGCCTTGATAGTGTCGTCTGGCTTCGGCTATCAAATTTCCATTCGCAAAATCGCCCGTTGGGTAATGGATCAGATACAATTTCCCCACTTCAGCCTGAGCCGCGATCTTGCCAGCTTGTTCAGCAGACGAGTGACCTAGCGAAGCGCCAGATGCCTCGTGGATCAAGACATCGGCTCCCGATGCGAGGCGAACAACTTCGACACATGGTTCGGTATCACATGAATAGGTCAGGATTTTTTGGCTGTTTTTAAATTCGAATCGCAGGCCTATAGTTGGTATCAAATGGCGTACAGGCGAAGAGAAAATCCTAAATTCATCACAATCTAGGAGCAAGATGTTTTCACTGGTCGGCATGCGATGGAAAGTAACAGGGAAGAAGTGTGGCCAATCTTCCCAAGAGTACATCCCCATCAATTTTTCCATTCGATCAAGGGTGTAATGCAAACCATAAATATTGATCGGCTTTTGTCGCCCACGTAGCCACATATCCATGAGAAGGAGCGGCACGCCAGAAACATGATCGGGGTGGAAATGAGTCAAAATCAAGTCTGTCAAATCCATGAAATCGACTTCCGCTTGTTCTAACCGATGAATAGGATTGTTGACGCAATCCACCATCACAATGCGTTCTTCGCCCACCAAGACCATGTGCGTGTTTTCGCTATCTTTGGAAGATATCGCGTTTGATGATCCGAGTATGATCAACTTTGACATTAAATTTCCCTATCAATACCTTTAAAAAGCAGAAGCGAGCAGCGCAGGAGTTACATATGTTTCAATCAATGCGGCGATAAGCAGCATGGGCAAGACCAGGCCTATTGCAACTTTGGTCCAATCTGCCAGCAACTCGAGCACCACTTCGCCCATAGACCGACCCACTTGTGGAGTCACCAACACAACGCCGATACGCAACATGGCTGCGCTTGCCAATATCAAAGCCGGGACTTCAAAGATGCCATGCGGTAACAATCCATACACTGCCAGCGTAACCGGCGAATATCCTAACAACTGGAATACACCCAACAGAGCGCCAACTGTGCTCAGGTTCACGATATACACCAACATACCAAGCACGCTGAATGAAACCAGGCCGGCCAACAATATCAAACCAATAGCACGAACATTATGAGCAAAGATAAAGGACGCTGAAAACTGTTGTCCGATGCCGACCAAAGTCGTGGAGCCCTCAAACCTGTCTGATAATTCCCGAATCGCATCAGAGGAAGTCAAATCCACGAGTTCTGGAACTGTTGTAACGGTCCACTGAAAGCCAGCCCATAATGTAATGACTGCCAGGAGAAGTAGCACACTAACTGGCAGCCATAAGTGTCGCAGCGCCCTGCGGATCTCTACCATGTACCAACTTCCAAGAGATTTTGCTTCTCCCTTGAAATATCCCCAGAATGTACGCCAGATCCAAAGCAGGTTGAGCACATCGATTTCTCGACCCAGTAAATATTCGCGCTGGAAGTGCGACAGGCCGACGCGGATCAGCAGCCCAGCTAAGATCAGGACACCCGCCACAGCCAGCCATAGTACCTGATTGTTACCCCAAAATAGTAAGGCGCTCTCTCCCTGCATCAATACCGCAACGGGGATAACGATAAATGAAGCCAGCAAATTGGCCGCCTTCACCGAAGTAGACTGCACCGAAATCACAATGGCCGCACTGACCATCAAAACCGCGTGTGCAATCGTCAGTGCCAATAACTGTATCAGTACAGACAGTTCCGGCATTTCGATTCGTTGGCGGGAAACGATAACCAGATAAAACCCTATCGCAACCAGGCTGGCCAACAAGGGCGTAAGCACGCCAATCAGCAGCTTTCCCACGTACATATGCCAGTCCTTCAAGGGTGTGCTAAGCAGGGGCTCTATTGTCCCTCGTTCTTTCTCGCCCACAAAAGATTCCAACGCTACTACCAATGAAATAGTAATCGGAAAGAAACCGATGATAAGCACTGAGAAAGGTACCAGACGATCGACCAGCAACGTACCGCCATACTGACTCACGAATTCAACGGCTGACCTTGCCACCTCATTCATCAGCAATGGGAAAATGAGCGTCAAAATAGCTAACGGAAACAAAATGCGCCAATCGCGTAACTGGTCACGCAACTCGCGTTTGGTCACAAGCCAGACAGGAGCAAACCAAGCCATTCAAAAATCCTTTAGACCTGCATAGCGGCGGGAACAGGGACAAAACCAACCAGCGCTTGCGCGTCTGCCATCACTTTAAGATATACCTGTTCAAGGCTGCGCGGGACCTCCTGCAGCGTCACCACCGGAGCCTGGGCTGCCATCAACTGGCGCAACAAGAGCGGATTTGTCTCCTGCGGTCGCTCCACACGGAACCGCAGCCTGATTCCGCTGTTTTCGCTTAACATTACACCTTCGGGCAAAGTCAATCCGTTTGACTGCCATGGGTGGGACAGCTGTGCTTCATATTCTACGGGGCCCAGGATTTGACGCTTCAGCTCATCCAATGAACCACTGAGCAAAATTCGTCCGCGGTAGATGATGGCAATAATATCGGCCAGCGATTCCGCCTCCGCCAGGTTATGCGTACAAATGATAATACTTCGCTGAGATGATTTCAGCCGCGCAATCTCATCGCGCACCAACCGCGCAGACTCAGGATCCATGGCCGAGGTGGGTTCATCCAGTAACAGGACAGGAGGTTCGTGCATGAGCGCACGTGCCAGCGCCAGTTTCTGTCGCATCCCTTTAGAGTATTCGCCAGCACGTTGGTTTGCTGCTTCCGACAGGCCAAAATAGGCCAGCAAATAATCGATGCGCGCTTTGCGAGCAACCGGATCGAGGCGATAGACCTGCCCAAAAAAATCAAGATATTCCTGGCCCGTCATGCGCACGTATAGTCCATGCTGTTCAGTCAACACGCCAACCGATGCGCGTACATCCGCGGCGCCTTTGACCACATCATAACCATTCACTTTGGCCCAACCACGCGTAGGATTGAGCAAAGCCGTCAACATACGGACGGTGGTGGTCTTGCCTGCGCCATTCTGCCCCAGCAAAGCCAAAATTTGGCCAGGCTTGACTGTCAGCGTCACGCCGTCAACAGCCTTGAAATCATCAAAATGTTTCGAAAGATCGTAAGTCTCTATCATTTTTCAGAGGGTACTACAAAAGCGCTGAACAAAACTTGCAATTTCATAGGGACTCATCGCATCGGCGCTTTAATGTTTTATGTTAGCAACAGTCGAATGCAACCAGCATAGCGGTTGAAAATATGCATGTCAATAAGACAAGGGTCACCCGGAGTGTATCTTTTGTTCCAACGTTGTTACTGGCTAATTTGCTCCCGATGACGCCAGAATAGAGCGATTGCCGACAAAACTGCCACGACAGCCATCGCGGCCTGGTTGGCATTGAGTCCACCAACCATAGCGGCATCCAGCCGCAAAAAGTCCAGTAAGAAGCGCCCAACGGGATATACAATCAAGTAGACAAGGAAAACATCACCGTGTTTGAGGCGTTCTCCAAAGCGGCGCGTCAACCAGATCAGCAAAAATACGTTTGCCAGGTTCCACAGCGACTCATACAGAAACAACGGGTGATAATATTCCTGCGTTTCAAAGCCTGCCAATCGATGTATGGGATCGATGTAGATTTTCCACGGCAGGTCCGTTGGCGCACCATACAATTCCTGGTTGAAGAAGTTCCCCCAACGCCCAATCGCCTGCCCCAACGCCAGGCTGGGCGCAGCGATGTCAGTCCATTCGGCAAAGGCCAGACCATGCCTGCGCGCATAGAAAAAGAGAGCCACCGCTCCGCCAATCACTGCTCCCGGAATCCCCAATCCGCCATTGCGCAGGTTGATCAAATCGAAGGGATGGGTCAAGTAAAACAATGTTGTCCGGCCTTCTGCAATGGCAGACGGCGTGGGCGTGAAGACGTGCCACAAACGCGCCCCTACAACGCCGCCAATGATCAACCAGATCAGCAAGTCCCAGACAATTTCCGGGTCATGACCGCGACGCCTGGCCTCACGCGTAGCCAACCAACCACCGGCGACAGCGCCTAGCATGAGGATGATCCCATAATAACGGACAAAAATCGGGCCTAATTGAAAGCCTTCTGACATTTTCTACCTCGCTTTACCTATAAAAACTTACTTCATTTGCGCATGAGCCTGTCGGCGGACAAACCAGATGCGCTGCAATGCAGTGAAATTACCCAAGACAGCAAGAATCCACAATGCAATGATCGGTCGGTTGAAAACCAGCAGCGGGGCCAACACCAGGTAGCGCTCCGCCCGGGTCAGCAAGCCAACTTTGGCCTCAAATCCCAAACTCTCTGCACGCGCCTTGACATAAGAAACTAACACCGAGCCAGCGGCGGCAGCAAAGGCCAATGTGCTGCCCAAAGCATCTCCCTGCATGGCAAAAAAATACATCAAACCACCCAATATCGCCAATTCTGCGTAACGATCGCTGACAGAATCCACGAATGCACCGAACTCGCTTGGATCGCCACGCAAGCGCGCCATAGTGCCATCCAAGGCATCGATGGGCGTCATGATCAGCACCAACCAACCGCCAAGTACCAGCTTACCCTGCGAGAGGAAATAAGCACCCAGGAAATTCCCAAGCAGCCCTAAGGAGGTCATCATGTTGGGCGTCACCCCAAGGCTGAGAAAAAACTTGCCCAATGGATCGACTACCCATTTGAACCAACCACGCAACCGGTCGGTAAATGTGACAGGCACACGCACGCCATTACTTTCCACGAAAGCTATTCCCATGAAAGATTTTTATAAATTGCATTCTTTTTCCTATTCTTCCTCAAATTCATCATCAGGATCTATCATTACATCCCGTTCACGACCGCCCCCTTGCGAAGGCCCGACAATGCCCATTTCTTCGAGCTGATCCAGCAGACGCGCCGCGCGCGGATAACCGATACGCAACCGGCGCTGCAACAGGGAAGCCGAGGCACGCTGCGAACCTTGGACGATGGAAATTGCTTCCTCTATCAGGGCATCATCCCCTCCTTCGGCCGGTTCCTGCAACAGCTTTTCCCAGGGCGGCACATCATCTAACGGCAGGTCACTTACTTTTTGCCAATGCGTGATGATTTTTTCGATTTCCTGGTCAGAAACCATCACACCCTGCGCACGTATAGGGTTGCCGACTTCCGGATTCAGAAAGAGCAAGTCGCCACGTCCCAGCAGAGATTCCGCTCCAGATGCATCCAATATGACGCGCGAGTCCACACCCGAAGCAACCGCAAAGGCCAAACGCGCCGGGAAATTAGCCTTGATGAGACCCGTTACCACGTCCGTGCTGGGACGCTGCGTCGCCACTACCAAGTGAATGCCGGTAGCACGAGCCATCTGCGCCAAACGTACGAGATTGTGCTCAGTCTGATCTGGCGCTGACATCATCAGGTCGGCCAATTCGTCAATCATAACCACAATGCGAGGCAGCGAGGTCGCCTCTCCGCGCCGAGAAAGCTTGCGGAGGTAGCTATCCAGGTCGCGCGCCTTGGCAGCCTCGAGCAAGCGATAACGGTGCTCCATCTCAACCACTACCCAACGTAATACGCCCATGATGCGCTCGATGTTGGTCTCTACTTTGCCATACAAATGCGGCAAGCCGTTGAACCGCAGCAATTCCACCATCTTGGAATCGATCATCACCAGGCGCAACTCTTCGGGTGCATTGTTCATCGCCAGGCAGGCCGCAATCGACGTGATACAAACCGACTTACCGGAACCGGTCGCGCCTGCAATCAGCAGGTGAGGCATGTGGGTAAGATCAGCGACTACCGGGTGGCCGGAAACATCTCTCCCTAACGCTATCCCGAGCGGCGATCTGGCCTTATAAAATTCCTCTGTCTCCAACATCGAGCGCAATCGTACCACCGAGGAACGTAAATTGGGCACCTCGATGCCCACATACGGCTTGCCCGGAACAGGCGCCTGGATGCGCAAGCGTTCCGCCGAAAGCGCCAAGGCCAGGTCTTTTTGTAATGCAGCGATCTGTGCTACGCGCACCTTCATCAGGCGGGCATCTTCTTCATCCCCATTTTTTTTGATGAAGCCAGGCTGTACAGCAAATTGCGTCACAGTTGGGCCAACGCGAAATCCGATCACTGTGGCCGGGATGCCAAATTCGGACAGCGTTTTCTCTATCATTCCGGCTGTTTGATTGATCGTTCGTTCGTCTGGACGAGAAGACTGCTCATTAGACAATATTGTAAGCGGCGGGAAATCCTTCCCACGTGGCAGCGGCTCAGCCGGGCGACTATCCTGCGACTCGGGTACACGCAATGACTTGCGAAACTCCGGCGGCAGTGGTGCAGATTTCTTTTTGGGTTTGGCATCACGGGGCTTGGAAGCATGAACTTCTTCAGGCTCTGACATGGTTTCGATGTGTGGTTCAACAGGTGGAATCTCCCCAGACAAGTGCATCAACCAACGCTCAACTCGAATCCACATGTTAAAGGCGCTCATGCCAGCGAGGAACCATAACACAATCAGGATGAGCGTACCCCAAACATTCCCGGCCAATCTCCACGCCAGGAAAGTAAGGCCCCAGCCAATGCGGCCTCCATCCAAGCCAGAATCGGCCCGCTCAACTGGATCTCCTCCCCAAATGGCAGGCCCTAAAATAGCAAAAACGCTGAGAGTCAAGAGAAGAAAAATTTCCAGGGCAATAAAACGTCCAAAGAAAAACTTTACATTATCACGACGCATTATTGCAAATCCCACCAGTCCAATTGATATAGCGACAAGATAGCTGCCCCACCCGAACCAAAGTGAGAGCAATCCCGTCCAGAGTGCGACTACTGTAATTTGTGTACTGTGTGGTTCCTGATTCCACCCAGCCAATGTCAATAGTGTTATTAACCCAAGCGCGATCAGGATTACGCCAATAGCATCTCGGACAAAGCGACCAAAATGCAAATTTACCCAACTCAAACGGTCGAGCCAGTCATTGCCCGGCTCTTCCGCTTGATGATACGGTTCGCGACGCATCTTTGAATTCGACCCGGAGTGACGCGCCTGACTTTTTTTCTCAGGCATCCGCCCAATCCAGGTTGAGACTGAGCCCCATACGCTGGTGCACAGGATCAACGTGCAGGATGCGGGCTTGAATCTCTTGTCCTTCACTGACCAGATCACGAACCGTTTTACCGTCACCTAGCGGCATCTCAGACGCATGGATCAAGCCTTCGATCCCAAACTCCAGGCGGGCAAATGCGCCATACGATACTATACTGGTCACTACTGCGGAGACAATCTGCCCAACAGCAAAGTCAGAATCTGCCTTTTCCCAGGGGTTGGGCAGCAATCGTTTCAGGCTGAGTGCCACGCGGCAACGCTCGGGGGAAATTTCAAGCACCTGCGCCTCGATTTCCTGGCCAAGTTCAACAACCTGACTCGGATGAGCGACTCGCCCCCAGGATAGTTCAGAAATATGGATCAACCCTTCTACCCCACCCAAGTCAATAAAGACGCCAAAGTCTGTAATATTAGTGACAGTGCCCGAAATGCGCTGCCCAGGCTGGAGGCTATTAAATAATTCCATACGTTTTCCAGGTTCCGCCAGCGCCGCACGCTCGGAGAAGACGATCCGTCCATCTTCAGGTGCGCACTCGATCACTTTGAGACGCAACTTGCGCCCAACATATGCATCCAATTCATCTTCACGGTTCTGCTTTTCAGGATGTGCAGCCATTTCAACCAGATGGGAATAAGGGACAAAGCCGTATATCCCTTCACCCTCTACTAGCACTCCGCCCCGGTTATAACCGGTGACCTGCAATTCAACAATGCGATCTTGATGATACAGATTTCGGACTTCATTCCAATCTGGATCTTGTTTTACATTTTCGATTTTCACAAGCTCTTCAGATCGAGCCTGCTTGGCGTTCGGCGAAGCGTAACGCTCTTCTTCAGCCAATACAGAATCCCACCAGCTTTCGTCTACCTCCGGCATCGTTTTTTCAACTTTTCGATAGGCAACCATTAAGGCCTCCTTCCCTACCTCGTTTTTTGAGACTCAGTCTCCATTTCAAGTACGGCACGTGCAACAGCTTCAACCGCTACGCGTTGTTTCCGATACAAGTCCGCTTCAGACATAGCCAAGCGGGCTGCGACTTCGCGTACCTTGCGCCCCTCAATGAATTTCATTTCCAATATGTTAAATAATATCCATTCTGTTGTGAATCTGCGTTCTCCTTCCGGCTTGACTTGATCGACAGCCTTCCGCAACAAGGCGCGCAACGCATTAGGAGTATTGCCCTCATACTCGCGCGCCAAATCGTGTACTACGCTTAATCGCATCAATGGACTATTGGTCAACTTGGGGCCACCCCAGTAATGTGTAAGTGCATCCTTTACCCAATTTGCCAAATCCGATTCAGGAGGCATTTCTTCCGCCAATAAGTTGGTGCGCGAATCATAGCGACCGAGAGCTCGAAGGCGCTGGAGCATATCCATTTGTGGCTGCAAATCTTCCAACGAGCGAAATACGCGCTGTTGTAATTGGCGATCTTCCAAAGCAAAAGCAGCCCGATCCGCCAGCAGCCAGAGGGCCTTACGTTGTTCGCTATCAATTTCTACGGGTTGGTCTGGTTGGCGCGCTACTCCCAAGAGCCCTAACAAGGCGGGGACTTCATCCCGATCCATATCATTTTGACGACGTTGACGCAATGGCAGAATCCAGAAATCGCCCCACACAAACTCCTGTCGCTCATCACCATTGGTATGCTCTGCTTTTTGTAAGGCTTCTGTCAAATCTTGCTGGTCGATCAGTTTGCGATTCCCCGCCATCACGATCAAAGACAAGCCATCTCCATCCAACGCAGCGACAAAAGTGCTAGGCGACTGCATATGATCACGCACAGCAGCCAGCACCGTTTCGAGGAATTGTTGCATATCACCACGTGTGAGCAAACGTTCTTCGATATTTTGCAACAATTGCAATTCAGCCCGGTCACGCCCAAAAAACAACCAACGTTCCCACAAAGGCGCAACCAGGGTGATGAGATGTTCCAGGGATAGAATCGAAACAACGACAGCTAACGGCACAAAGGCAGAATATTCTGTACCAAAGAAGGCACCACCAGTTCGTCGGACCACGGTCATAAAACCGAGCGCCACCGAGGCCGTGACCGGGCCGCGCATGATCCACTTGAACAGGCGGCTTTTCACCAACCGGTCCGGCCAGGAAACACCAAAAAACGCGACTGCATAGGCCATGACAATGACCAGTCCACCTACCAGCAGATTGATGGTGGTGGCAGCGCCCCAGAACAATAGGGGGTATTTTGCTGCCAATGAGTAGCCATACAACATGTACGGATATGACCCAAGAGCCGGAGCAGTTGCGCCCGCCATCAGATACAACATACGCCGCCGCCCAGAACGAGTCAACATGCGGGCATAGGCACGCGCAAAATTAATCCCCGCCAATACCATTGCAGTGATGTAGTAGAGGGTAAATATTTCAGTCCAGAACGTGCGCTCAAGGTGAGGAGCAGGCTGCCCGTCTGGAACGAGACGCCCAAGTAGATGGCCCAGGCTCAACAGGAGCAAAAAGCCTGCCGATACCACGTACATCAGACGCACCGCCAGTCTCCGGCGTCCGCGCGAAGGACGGCCCGCAGTTACCAATAAAGCATCTGATAAATGTAAATAGGAAGCAGGTAGAAAGACGATACCAATCCATTGCAAACGCAATAACAAGTCTATTCCCCAATCCGGAACGTCTTTATTCTGTAAAGCTTCGGTGGTAAATACGACTACCACGCATAGGAGAATGATGGCAAATGAGCGTGCTACACGGTCACGCAGGTTAAATGATAATGCATACAGAAACAAAGAAAAGGCGGTGATGGCGATCCCCGCCGTCAAAATCTGATTGATCGTTTGTATCCCCGCCAGTAAACTGTCGGTCCAACCGTTAAACATATACCTTCCCAGTGACTACAGACTACAATAAGGATCTCCCAAAAAACAGGGCCACGTCCTGTGTCACATAATAATGGTCATTATACCCGCAGAATTCGAAACCGAGCTTAAGTGCCAGACGAATCGCCGGGTAGCTTTTGGATGGCATCTCAAGGAATATGCTCCGGTCGCCTCGGGACAAAGCCCAATCCTGCGCAGCGTTTAAGAGAGCACTACCTACTCCCTGTCGCCTATCCCGCAAATTGACAACCAGGTCTGTAACCCATGCAGTCGTAGCATGACTGTGTTCCAGGATACATACATAGCCAACAGGTCTTTCTCCAGCAAACGCAACCAATGTAGCTGAGCGTTGGTGCCACTCATCCGCCAAAGAAAGCGGATCGCGCGGATAGTCAACTTTTACAGGCCGGGGTAAACGCACCTCGCGAAAGCCAGCTACCACCTGACCATTATCCTTACGCAGGTCCAGTTGCCAAACGTAGTCACTGGTGCCGGTATGGTCAATGGTCATCAAGCCAGGCAAATCGGCGGCAACAGCGGGGCGAATATTTACATTGAACAAAATACCATCCCTCCCAAAAACTAAGGAGCGCTCACGCGGACAGAAATAACACAGGGCGGATAAGATTGCCCCTGACTATCAGTTACTAACAGGCGCAGCTGATAATCACCGGGGGTCAATGTCGATGTATCCCAAAAACCCACATCGCCATTCTGTACAATTTCTCTGCCCGCTGAAACGGTAGCCCAAGCTTCAGCGCCCTGTGGTGATACTTCATATTTGTAAAATCCGAAGTTGGGAATGTCCACTGTGCCAACCAGGGTGACAGTACCTCTCACATCCTGTCCCGGTTCGGGGGATGTGATGATAAGTTGCCCAGGAACACAACCACTGGTCGAAGAAGTATCGGCTGCAGGGGGCAACGCGGTCAATAAAATAGAAGGGCTGCCGGAAAGAGCGCCTTCTGTTTGACTCAGGATATCCATCGTAGGAGTTGCCAGCAGGTCTGCAGATGGCAAAGATGGGACTACAAAAGAAGCTAGGAACAATTCGCCAAAAAACATCACAAGTATGAGCAGAGAAACCGCAAGTGCTTGACTGAGACGACGCATAGCAAATTCTCGCTCAAGCCCGAATACTGATTCGTGCAACTCTCGCCAGGACTTCCATAACCAGCGAAATGCAAACAAACCACCCAATGCCAGCAGGATATAAATCAGCCCTTCGTAGGTTGCTAAAAAGCGATATACAGTTTCCATCCCAACCGTTTTTGCTATTAAAGCGATTTCAACACGCCACGAATGATCGTCTCCATTTTAGGCGTAATCACTTTGCCTGCCGCGATCACTTCCTGATGCGTTGTTACGGTCGAACCATCGAGATTAGCTTTATTGCTGATTCCCGAAAGCCCCAGCACGCGCAACCCGCCGTGACGCGCAACGATAACTTCTGGAACAGTGGACATACCAACCGCATCAGAGCCGGCCTGACGCAAAAAACGCAGGTCAGCCGGGGATTCAAAGGAAGGACCGCTCAGCCCACAATAAACACCTTCTCGCAAAGTAATGCCGTGTTCCTTGGAAACTTTGCGCGCAACGGCGCTCAATTCTTTATCATAAGCCTGACTCATGTCGGGAAAACGAGGTCCCAGTTCATCCAAATTGGGTCCCATCAGGGGATTCAAACCGCTCATACCCATCAAGTTTAAGTTATCAGTGATAAGCATGACATCACCAGGAACAAAATCTGGATTCACGCCACCGGCAGCATTGGTGACGATCATAATCTCCAAGCCTAAACGCTGCATAACACGCACGGGCAATGTCACCTGTCCCATGCTGTAGCCTTCGTAAAAATGAACACGCCCTTGCATCACAAAGACGTATTGGCCTTCCAATTCGCCAACGACAAGTTGGCCAACATGTCCTTCGACTGTGGAAACCGGCCAATTTGGCAGGTCGCGATAGGGAATTGTCACTGCAGTTTGAACGGAAGCAGCCAGATCGTTCAGGCCCGAACCGAGAATAAGCCCAACACGAGGGCTTACAGTTAGCTTAGAACGAACGGCATTGGCTACTTGGTCAATCTGTTCAAGTGTAAAATAGAGTTGCATAAACCACCTGGCTATGGAATTTTCTATTAGAAACAAACGCGCAACGGCTCCTCGATCATCCCCGCCACGCACTTATCCCTGTGAGATTATATCAGAGATTTTTTAACACCTCCCCTCAAATGAACGAATGAGCTTTGACCCGCTACGAGAAATTGTAGTAAATTTGAACTCTATGCCTAGCCCAATGCGCCAATTCGAAAGCACTTTTAGACTTCTGACTACGCTAGTATTAACTTTCTGCGCGTTAGGGATCATTCTCATTCCTGGTCACCTGGGTATTGTAACAAGCAGCTTGTCTAAAATAGCTTACATTGCACTTGGGATAACATTTTATGTTACAGGCATCATCAATCAAACATTCATTTTCATTGCTCGCAATGAACTTACTCAAAGATTCTTAGATCTGGTGATTACGCTTTGCTTGGGGATTCTGGGATACTTATATTTCCAAGCAAATCTCGTTGTTGATGGCATCTTGCTGATCGCTCTGGCTTGTGGGCAACTCTATTTGTTGGTCTTTCATGCGAATGAGGATGAACCAAAAAAGAATATTTTCTCACTTGGTTATGCCATTCTGAATTTAATAATCGGTTGTACTATTTTGCTAGGATTGGCTGATCTTTCTAACTATGAGAATTTATGGTCTCTTCGATATTATCTTGGATCCTTGTTTGTTCTCAGCAGTATTGCAGGAGCAGTTTCTTACTCTTCATACCCTAAAAGGATATCAAACTTCTTATATAAATTTACAATTATTCCCTGGCTGATTTGGGTACTGGTCTTCTTATTTGCTTCACAAGTCAACGTCGTCCTTGTTGCCTTTAGCATAGCCACATTACCATTAGTTGCCGATGCAATTCCATGGAATGGCATCCAAGCGCCTAATGACAATCTCATAGGCCGAAGAATCGTCCGCATTTCAGGCGCGACAGAATTTCTAGTACTGATCGCCCTGGTTGCAATTGGTTACAACTGGCAATTTTCATCTCCTACAAAATTAATCCATATAGAAAACGTTTTTTCGAAGGCCAATCAAGAGATTCTCTTTGTCGTCATGCTCGTCTTGAAAGTAATCGTTTTTTATGGACTCATCATTCTTGTGCCAAGTATTAACCGATTGACTATCGAATTGTCAAATTCTGTTCGCGAAGAATATAATCACGACGATTCATCTAGCGGATGGAGCCAATGGATCGCTCGCTCGCTTAGATCGTTTACATCACCAATGCAGAGTCTGCGCATCAAAGTCGATGTCCAAGCAGAACAAATTGCTGCGCTCAGCCACCAACTAAATAATGAAAAGAAACGCAATACCCAATTGAATCTTCTAGCCGAACTTACTCACCAACTCGAGGCTCAACTTGATCAGCCTGTCGCAGCGCAATTGGCTGTAAATACATTGCAACGCGCATTGAATTGTGCACAAGCCACAATTTACGAAAACGAACTTGAAAGACACGAATTTTCTGTAATAGCTTCTGCGGGTAAATACTTGCCACCCAGTTACCGTCAGAATACAACGCAAGGCGTCTTGGGACGCACCTTGCGTCTTCGGAAAACACAAGTCATAAATGACTCATCCCAAGACCCGGCCTTCATAGCGACCAATGACCCTGAAGCGAAATCCGTTTTTGCCGTCCCTTTGATCTATCATGGTCACGTTAAGGCCATTCTCGAAGTAGGCGATGACAAGGTTAATGCCTTTAGCAATCATGATGTTTATCTTGCAGAAATGATCGCCACTGAATTAACCAGAGCCTGGGAACGATCAAGCTACCATCATAGGCTTACCAATTTAATAAAAGCAGGCATCTCCTTATCCCCCTTGCTGGAACCGCGGACAACCATTACAGAAATCGCTTCCATTGCGCGCGAAACCTTGTTGGCTCGTTTTACATACGTCATCCTTCTGGATCAGGACGGAAACTTTTCACGAACCGCCTTTTCCGGCCATGCACCCCGCCTGCTAAAATCCCTGGATAAGAATCCAGTTCATGACACTACTGTTCAAGCGGCTTTACATGCTTATGAAGCATTTCGAGTTCGGGATGTACGAAAATACAGCAAAGCTGCTCATATTGAAATCGATCATAATGGCTTACGAAGCCTACTTGCGATTCCCGTTCGCCTCCATCGCTTGAGCATCGGAGCTATTTTAGCCTTTGGGAAACAGGGAGAAATCTTCTTCAGCGAGAATGACGAATCACTGGCCAATTTGCTTTCGTCCCAAGCTGCAAATGCTGTTGAGTCCGCATGGCTTTATCAAGAGCTACGCAATACGCTCAGCACAACGACACAGCTCTATAACCTGAGTGTGAACATTATCAAAGCGGAGGAACTGGGGCAGGCAGCGCGGCATATCGCTGAAACTGCTACAAAAATAACAGGCGCATCTGTGGCTGGCATTGTACTTTTCACAAAAGAAGGACAAATTGAGGTGGAAGTTGAAATTGACGAAAGTGGAACGCATCCAGGTGGCCAACATCCAATGGAACTCATCCAACAGACGCTCCAATCCGGTCAGGTTATCCACGTTACGCCCGACCAGGTTTCAGCTACTATCTGCTTTCCCCTTCAAACTTCCCTTCGAAAATACGGTGCGCTCTGGTTGAACGTTCCTAAAATCCAAGATTACTTCTCCCGTCACGCTTCAAATATGCAAACGCTAGCCAATCAAGCGATCCTTGCTCTGGAACGGTCAATCTTGCAGATCGAATCTCAACAACAAGCAAAAACGATTGAACTAGCTTACGAGGAACTAGAACTTGCCTATGACAACACACTCGCGGCATTGACTTCCGCGTTAGACGCTCGTGATCGCGAAACGGAAGGACACAGTTCAAGGGTAAGCAGGTTGGCTTGTCAGTTGGGAATTGAACTTGGTCTGAACTCGACTTCTCTAAAGATACTTGAGCGAGGTTCGCTGCTTCATGACATTGGAAAAATCGGTATCAGCGATGCCATCCTGCATAAACCGGCACCCTTGACCAAAGATGAATGGGATATCATGCACACACACCCCGATATAGGAGCACGTATTATTGAGGGTATACCCTTCTTGCAAGAGACCTTGCCCATCATTCGCTATCATCACGAACGATGGAACGGTAGCGGATATCCGATAGGGCTCACTGGCAAAGACATTCCAGTTCAAGCGCGCATATTTGCAGTCACAGACGCATTCGACGCGCTGACCAGTGATCGTCCGTATCGTAAGCACATTCTTGACAGAGAGGCTTTGCAATACTTGAAGGACCAGGCTGGTATCCTGTTTGACCCGGAAATTGTAGCTGCGTTCGAACGTGTGTGGGAAAAGAATGAATTAGAGGATCGCGAAATATGAAATTATCGGATATTCTTAAGAATATTAAATACCAGGAATTTACCGGTTATGTTTTGCCCTCTTCAATTGCAGCAGCAATTATATTTTTAGTCATTATCCTCGATGTAATTTTGGGCAATTATCCCGAACAGAAAAAAGAATTTGTCATGATCAGCACTGGGATTGGGGGGAGCATTTATGTCATCTTACAAACCTTACTGATTGCTCCACGCGTCAACAAATATCGGACGTTTTACATCTGGGCAAATGCTATTATCAGCGGGCTTGGCTTGAGTCTTGTAGCCATTACTCTGGATGAAACTCGCCATATTTTCTTCGATATTCTATTAATTTTGGCTGTCATTTCAATATCCATCCTTTCCGGTCGCGGGCCGACGTATCTCTTAATCATAATCAGTGAGACCTCAAACACCATAATACATCTAAACAAGCTAACAAGCTTTTTAGCATGGACTATCCATTTTATCCCCTTAGCTGCGTCCATTGTCATCACAGAAACCATTTTGCGCTTGCGTCAGGCAACGCAAGACCATATACGCAGGCTCGAAACCATAAACACATTCAGCCAACAAATCAACTCGTCGCTTGAAACCGATCAAGTCCTATCTTTGTTGAACGCTGCCCTCCAAAAAGCGCTTACAGCTGATTCTTATTATGTCGGTCTTGTGGACAACGGTGCGATCCGGTTAGATTTATTTTACGATGCTGGCGAGTACTTCACCGATGTGGAGGTGCCCATCGACAATACACTTGCCGGGTGGATCATTAAAAATCAGACACCTTTATTTTTACCTGATTTAAGCGACGGAATCCAGCTCCCAGGTATCCAGAGAAACATTATTGGAAAAGACAGATCCAGTCTATCCTGGATTGGCGTTCCCATGAGAACAGTACACATCAATGGTTTACTTGCCGTGGCGTCCTACAAAGCTAATACGTTCAGTCACACCGATATGGACCTGCTCTCGAACTTGGCCCAGCACGCTGCCCTTGCACTGGATAACACTGTTCACCATCAGCAAGTGGAACAGCAATCTCGCCTGGACAGTCTAACAGGAACGTACAACCACAGAAGTTTTCTCCAGGCACTGCAAGAACAGATCGATGATGCTCAACTTGAAAAAAAGGTTGTCAGTCTGATTATGCTCGATATCGATTACTTTAAACGCTATAACGACTCTTTTGGTCATCAGGTTGGCGACCTGGTGTTAATAAAACTGTGCGAAACCATCCAGCAAAATATCAAAAAAGGTGATATTGTCGGTCGCTGGGGTGGAGAAGAATTTGCGATTGCGCTACCTGGCGCTAGAGGGGACGAAGCGCATCAAGTCGCCAAACGCATACAAAAAACCATGCAAGAACTTGTCCTCAGTCATCCCAAGCATGAAGAAGTCCCGGCCCCGACTGTGAGCCAGGGCATTTCTGTTTTCCCTGATGAAGCGGATGAAATCGACAGGTTCATATATCTTGCCGACCAACGCCTGTACAAAGCAAAAGAGCGAGGCCGCAACCAGATCGAACCAGACTCGTTCCATTGGAATAGTATCCAATCGATCAAAAAAATGCACGGCGTTTGAAAACAGCGCCGCGCATTTCTCTATCGACCGATTTAATAGATCAGCACATCGCTGAAAGCGACTATAGCCCTCTTTACGCTCTCGTCATCAATCCAGCAGTGCGTCACCAGACGAAAGCGCCGCGCGCCTGCAACACCGACCAAAACCCCATGCTCTTTCATTCTTTCCGCTACCTCTGTTGTGGAAAGAGGGACATCCTCTGCCAGGTTCAGAAAGACCATATTCGTCGCAGGCGTGCCCGCATCCAAGACTAACCCACGGTTCCCGCTCAGACCCTCAGCCAGCGTGCGCGCCCGGGCATGGTCCTCGCCCAGGCGGGGTGCCATTTTCTCCAGCGCCACGATCCCGGCTGCTGCCAGAACCCCAGCCTGACGCATACCGCCTCCCAGCAACTTACGAACGCGATGCGCCTTCTTGATGAATTCCTGCGACCCACAAAGCACCGACCCAACTGGAGCCGAAAGTCCCTTACTCAAACAAAATGTGACCGAATCCACAGGAGCAGTCAATTCGCGCACGTTCACACCCAACGCTGCCGATGCGTTAAACACACGCGCCCCATCCAAATGGACTTTCAGACCCCGCGCATGCGCAAACTCCGCCACCTGGCAGGTGTACTCCGCCGACTGATATGTCCCGCCGCAGCGGTTGTGTGTATTTTCCAGCGCGATCAGACGTGTAATAGGCTGGTGCGGGTCATCCGCACGGATGGCCCCCTCGATATCGTTTAACGCAATGGAACCGTCAGGCTGGTTGGGCAACTGGCAGGAATGCACCCCACCCAATACAGAAACCCCGCCTGCCTCGTATCGATAGGTATGCGCTTCTTTCCCAAGAATCACCTCATCCCCGCGCTGACAATGCGCCAGCACCGCCGACAAGTTCCCCATCGTGCCCGAAGCGACGAACAACCCGGCCTCATGACCGGTCATCTCCGCCGCCATCTCCTGCAAACGGTTGACAGTCGGGTCATCCCCATACACGTCATCGCCGACTTCAGCTTTGGCCATCGCCTCGCGCATCTCGGGCGTGGGCTTGGTAACGGTGTCGGAGCGAAGGTCGATATATTCCATGTTATCTTCCTTTCAGTGATAAGTTAGAAGTAAAAAGTTAGAAGTGATAAGCTCAAGCATCAGAGGTCGTCGTCTAGAAGATATTCCGCCGGTATTTCCTGTACAGCAACTTTTGCACCGGGTTCATCTCCCCCAATCCTTTTTGTTTTCAGCCAGGAAATATAACCATTCAGCAACTTTCGAATTTCTTCAACCTGCTCACGCAAATTCTGATAAAGTTCTGGTGAACAAAATTCAAGGTCTCGCGCAACGATCAGGTGGTTCAGAGTTTCGTCCAGTGATCCGCGCGCATGATAACAAAATCGCACATTACCCATGTAATAGAAACGCCCAGCTATTACTTCTCACCTTTTACCCCTCAGACCCTCCAACACCTCATCCAACTCTCCCGGCAACGGCGCTTCGAACACCCTGGCCTGCTTCTCGCCCGGCAGGATGATTTTCAAACGCGCCGCGTGCAAAAAATGCCGGTCTAATTCAATAGATTGCTTGCGATGCCCGTAAATCTTATCTCCCACGATTAGGCAGCCTAAAAACATACAATGCAGCCTGATCTGGTGCGTACGCCCGGTCAAAGGATGGAATTCCAGCAAGGTGTGCTTTTCGAACGTTTCAAGTGTCTTATATTCAGAGACCGCCTCGCGCCCTTTGCCCGGCGGCATGATCGCCATTTTCTTGCGGTGACTGGGGTCGCGGCCAACAGGCGCTTCCACTCTTCCAGTGGGCGTCGGCGGAGCGCCATCGACAAGCGCAAGATAGATCTTCTCCACCCGACGCAGGCGGAACTGGTCCTGTAGCCAGCGATGGGCGCGGTCATTTTTTGCCAGTAGGATCAAGCCTGAGGTTTCCTTATCGAGGCGATGCACTACCCCCGGTCGCTCCTCTCCGCCGATGCCCTCGATGTCCGGGTCATACCCTAGCACAGCGTGCACAAGTGTCCCGGTATCATGCCCCGCAGCGGGATGAACCACCATACCCGCGGGTTTATTAACTACCAGCAAATCATCGTTCTCGAACAGGATATCGAGCGGTATATCCTCCCCCACTAACTCAGACGGCGCAGGCGGCGGAATGTGTACTTCCACCCGCGAACCCGGCTCCAGCTTCTGCCCGGCTTTTTTGGCCGGAACACCGTCGATCAGGACGAAACCATCTTTGATCAGCCCTTGCAAGCGCGAACGCGAAAACTCAGGCAAGCGTTCGACCAAAAAATGATCGAGCCGTTCATCCTGCTCCTTCTGGAAATCGAAGACTTCACGCCGGTCAGGCATCCAGACTCACTCCTCGGACAGGACCGCATGCTCACTGTTTCCCTGCGCATCGGACTCATCCCGGGCCTGCTTCTCCGCCCGTTCTTTGAGCCATACCCCCAGGATCAGTATTGCCGTTCCAACGGTAATAGCCGAATCGGCGATGTTGAAAACAGGGAATGTGCCCACAGAAATAAAATCCGTGACCTTGCCATCCTGTGTCAGGCGGGAGATCAAATTACCCAATGCGCCGGACAATTGCAAACCCAACGCCAATCGGAACATCCAGCCTTCTGTCTCGATCTGGGGGTAATAAAACAGGATCGCCCCGATAACGACGAACGCCAGCACAGTAAACACCGCAGAGCCGCCCTGAAACATACCAAAGGCTGCCCCACTGTTCTGCCAGTGCACCAAGCGTGCATAGGGCATCAGCCATTGCAGGCCCTCCGGCAGCCATTGTGTTGCAAAGGGGATATTCTCACGCACCAGCCATTTCGTCCACTGGTCCAGCGCAACCACAACCCCGGCGATCCCTAAAAGATTAAAGTATATAGAAATATTCTTTTTCACAATCACCTCATGTTGAGAATTCTACTCGATATTAGGGCAACCCCGCTCTCCGTAAGCGGGGCAAACCCCGCCTTTTCAGGCGGGGCAACCCCGCTCTTCACAAGCGGGGCAAACAAAAACCAGGCCGACGCCTGGCTGACGTTGCGGGTGATTTTACCAGATTATCTTGATACAATTTTCCTCGTAATAAAAGCGGGGTGTTTTCGCCGGGCTCCACCCGGCGAAAACACCCCGCGCCCCTATTTTATTAATTGCATGTGACTAATCTGTAGTATAGACACGCGGCACGCGCGTATTGATGTTGGTCAGGATTTCGTACGGGATCGTGCCCGCCCATTCAGCCAATTCTTCCACGGTGACTCGTTCGCCATTCTCCGCTTCGCCAATCAAGATGACCTCGTCGCCGTTGAAGGCCGAATCCTGCTCGATATTGACCATGATCTGGTCCATACAGATGCGCCCCACCTGCGGGTATCTCTTCCCGTGAATAACGACCTGTGCCTTGTCCGACATGCTGCGGAAATAACCGTCCCCGTATCCCACCGGGACCGTGACAATGCGCACATTATGGTCGGATTGCCAGGTGGAGCCATAGCTGACGGGGTGTCCCGGTTGCGTGACTTTGAAATAGACCACGCGCGATTTCCAGGCCAGCGCCGGTTGCACCTCGATGGAACGCTCAACTTCTGGCGAGGGATAGACGCCGTAGAACAGGATGCCCGGTCGTACCATATCGAAGTAGGATTCAGGCAATTGTAGGATGCCGCCCGAATTCGCCATATGACGGGTGGGCATCGGCAGGCTGTGTTTTTCATAAAAACGCAACACTTCGTTGAAGCGCTCCAGTTGCAGCTGCGCATGGGTTACATCGGCACCATCCGCGTTGGCAAAGTGTGAGAAGATGCCTTCTACCTCGAGATGTTTACAATTGAGCGCCGCTTCCTGCAAGGTATGCGCATTGTAATAATGCACGCCGATGCGCTCCATACCCGTGTCTACCTTGAGATGAACCTTGGCTTTTTTACCCAGAGTTTCAGCAGCCTGATCGATCTGTTCCAGACGTTCGACGGAGGGGGCTGTTAACGTCAGGTCATTTTCGATGTAAGCCGGTATCTGGTTACCCCAGATACCGCCCAATACCAAAATGGGAGTCTGCACACCAATCTCACGTAGCAGAATGCCCTCTTCCAATACCGCCACACCGATGTAATCCACCTGCGGGTCGAGGTACTTGGAAACTTCTGTTAGGCCATGTCCGTAGGCATTGGCTTTCACCACAATCATAATCTTCGCGGGAGAGACTTTCTCTCGGATAGCCTGCAAGTTGCGACTCAACTGTGATAGGTTTACCTCTACGAACGTGGAACGCACTCCGAAGTTGGTGGCGATGGTCGGATGGTTGATGGTCATGGCGGTATTTTACTCCATCGCGCCCCAGTGATATTCCACATCCGGTTCGGATTCGGGCGGCGGGCTGATACCGAGTTTGACAGCGCGAAAGCCATTCTTCTCATAAAAAGCCCGGCCATTGGTGTTGATTTGCAGTGTGTACAGCCAGAGATGATCAGGGGACAGAGATTTGGCATGGTCCAGCAACGCTCTTCCAAGCCCAGAGCGCTGAGAGCCAGGGTCGACATAAAGCTGGTCGATAAAATCCCCACAAATCGCCATGAAAGCAAGCGCTTCTCCATTCACTTCTGCAACCCAGACGTCATTGTTAATCAAAATGACATCCCGAAAATAGGCCTGGTCTTCTTCGAAGGTATGACCCTTCCTGCGCTGGAATTCAGGGAAGGCCTGCTCCCGGGCCCGCCGCCACAGAGTCGTGACCACCGCAAAGTCATCAGATTTGTATGGTCGGATTAACGAATCTCTCACAAAATATCTCCAAGTCTGCAAGTATAATCTCATACAGTCAAAATCACATCTTACATGTCACCCTGAGCGGAGCGAAGGGTCTACCCGCGCTCTGCGCGGAGATTCTTCGCCCTATAGGGCTCACACTGCCCTGGTTCCTTCGGAAGAATGACAAATCCGTGATTTCTGAAATTACATACCTGAAAGAGAGAAAATTCATGAAAATCGTTACCGACTGCGCGGCGGACCTGCCTGCCGATGAGCGCGAAAACCTGGGGATCATCGAAGCCCCACTTTTCATCCAGTTCCCTGAAGGCGAAGTCAATTCCGCCGACCTGACACCCGATGAGTTCTACAACCGGTTGGAGGCCATGCGGCCTCAAATCCCAACCACGGCGCAACCTTCCAGCGGCGCGTTTGCCGATTTGTATCAGAAACTGGCCGAATCCAGCAAGAACATTATGTCTCTACACATTTCATCCGGTTTGAGCGGTACGTTCAACTCGGCTCGCCTGGGCGCAGAACAGGTCAAAAATGCTGTGGTTAATGTATTCGATACGATGACGCTGTCAGGCGGCGAACGCTTCCAGGTGCTGGCCGCGGCCATGGCTGCGAAAGCCGGTTGGGGCATGGATGCCATCAAAGAACGCCTGTCCGCCATCCGCGAGCAGACCGAGGTGATCTACACACTCGAAACGCTGGAATACCTGGCGCGCGGCGGGCGCATTGGACGAGTGCAGGCCCTGATGGGCGCGGCGCTCAAGATCAAACCCATCATCCACGTTGACCGCACGGATGGCAAGTACAGCACGGTCAGCAAGAGCCGCACCATCCCGCAAGCCTTGGAGAACATTGCCAACCATTTACACGAGATGTATAAAGATACGCCCGTATGGGTAACTGTGTTGCACGGTCGCTTTCACGAAGGCGCAGATAATCTATCAAGCTTATTGTCCGAGCGTTTGAATGCCGCCAGGCTCGAAGTCATGCGCATCTCCCCTGTACTGGGCGTGCACACCGGACCGGGCATCGTCGGCGCGGCGGTTGTCCCGATCAAGTTGATGGAAGGGATCGAGTAGCCAGTGGGCAGTAACCAGTAACCAGTAGTCAGTTGTCAGTGGAACAGAAACGAGTAACGACATAGTGTCTTGTTACTCGTTTTATCTTTAAATGCGCATTGATGTTACAATCTCTGACCAGTTTCAGTGTACAAAGGAATTCAACTGATGGGTTTCGCCGAGGGCAAGGCACGCAACTTCTATCTTTTCTCCACGCTCGCCAGCGCGATTGGTCTGATTGCGGCAGTTGCCTTTAAGTTATCCAACGCTAGTATATTGTTAGTCGCCATCGTGTTTCTGGCGCATTTGCCCTTGCTCTGGATGGTCCAAAAACAGACGCGACCCGGCCAGGCGCTACTGGCATGGATGCAAAAGGCGGAATTTGCTCCGCTCGGTTTTCTGCTTTTCACGTCCATCCTCAGCAGCGGACTAGGTTTCCTGGCCTGGATCTTCCTGTTCCAGCCCGGCTCCCTGGTGCGGGATGCGCTGATCCAGTTGAGCCCGGTCATCGGTTGGGGCGTGGGGGCGGCTGCTTATCTGCTGGCAGCCCTGGGCGCGGTCCTGAACGAGGGAGGTGCAAAAAGGGACGGGTTGCTGGTCGGCACAGTCCTATTTTCACTCATCGGTCACCTGTTCCTGTTCTGGCTATCAGCGCAAATCTACCCATTCACGATCGACGATGCCTACATCACATTCCGCTATTCGAAAAATCTGGCGGCGGGCTTCGGGCCGACTTATAACCCTGGCCTGCCACCCGTAGAAGGCTACACCACCTTCCTGTGGATGCTGCTGATGACGCTGCCGCATTTCATCGGGATGAACGTCGCCACGTTCTCCAAGATCGCCGGCCTGCTGCTGACCTGCGGCGCATTCGCGATGACCTCCTTGTTGACCTATACGCTGGCCAGGGGATTCCCGCTCAAAGCGCGGCTGTTCTTCGGCGCGTTCGGGGCCTACCTGCTGGCCATGCTGCCCATCACTGCCATCCATGCCATAGCCGGGATGGAAACTGCGCTATTCATCGTTTTGATCAGCCTGATGGTCTACATGGTGACCGCAGGCCTGCTGGACGGATCGCGGCTGCTGTTCTGGTCGCCGCTGGCCGGACTGGGGATCGGCCTGACCCGCCCGGAAGGCAACGTGATCGCGCTCCTGCTTTTAGCCTGCGGCTGGCTGTTCAGCGCTCCGAGTGCCCGCAGACGCCTGGTCTGGTACAGCCTGGGACTGTACGTCTTGCCGGGAGCCGCCTATTTCGCCTGGCGCTATTTTTATTACGACCTGATATTGCCGCTGCCCTTTTACATGAAGGTTTTGCATGGTGCTGGTCTGTTTGGGGGCGCCAACGAAGTAGGGACCTATCTGCTCCGCCTGCTGCCGGGCCTCAGTGTGTTATTGCTGGCTGCGCTTTTACGCTCGAGGAAAGAATATCTTGTGGTTTTGGCGCCCGTCTTGTTTTTGCTGGTCTTCTATCTCTTCCCCGTGCATGCTATGGGTTTCGACTGGCGTTTTATCTACCCGGCCACGCCTTTTATCTGCATCCTGGTCGCCATCGGCGGGATTGTCATCTTCGACCTGCTGCGTGGGAGCATCCGGTCTAAGAAGCCCTGGGAACTGGTTGTGCTGGGGGGCCTTTTCCTGATCGGTCTGGGGAACCTGGGCGGACTGGAGGGCACGATCCGGGCTCAAAACTTCTACGCGGACGGCATCAGCGCTTACAAAACCTTCGGCACGCTGCTGAGCGAATACAACGACCGCCACGAAATGACCCTGGCCATCGGCGACGCCGGGACCGTGCCATATTATTCCGACTGGCAGGTGATCGACCTGTTTGGGCTGAACAGCACGGAAGTCGCTTTCGGGACCGTGGACATCTTCACGCTAGCCTTCGAGCGGCAGCCCGTGGACCTGATCCTGTTCAGCGTGGGCGCCAACCCCAACCGCATCTCGGACGAGCACGCCGGGGCGCAGAACCTGTACGAGGAAGCCGTCCGCCGCGGCATGGCGCGCATCGGCGCGTTCGCCTGGGGGCGCGTGAACAATATCTGGGTGGTGGGGTATCCGGGAACTGAGTTGGCGGGGTATCTGCTAGAAAACATGGAGTTCAAAGGAACAGACACAGGGGAGTGAGTAAAGTGGAAAAAATCAAATCCGAGGGAGCATTACGGTTATAGAGAGCTTTGGAAAACCCGCTGGTTATAGCCCAGGGGGTTGAAAACAGGTGCTAAAAATCCTATGGGGAATATCCGTCCACCTCCAAGACAATCAAGGATATCCCCCACCTCCGCTGCCTTCTACACAAGCGCTACTAACCCCTTCGCCTTTCGCTTCGCCAACCGCGTTGTACGCGACAACGTAATAATAAAAGCTGCGACTATTCTGTGTGGTTATCTTATCGATCACTTCGGTCTTGTCGGCCGGGAGCTCGGCCACCAGGTTGCCGTCCCTGTAGACCCGAAAGCCATCTTCATTGCTTGACAGGTCTTGCCAGTACAGATGAAACTGGCTGACGAACTTGGAGGGCTTGACCGATTTGTCCCTTGTGCAGGCGACGATGAGCACTTCGAGATTCGCGGGAGCGACCAGTGCGGCAGGCGTGGGCACGGGCGGCGGTTCGACCTCGGGGACCGCGGCCGCTTCCCCCTGTGCGACGACGCCCTGATCAGGGACCCAGCACACCGAGCCGGCAGCCGTTCGCACCACCCAAAATCCCTCCGACTGTCCTACGATCTCAGCTTCCTCTCCGGACTGCAAACCGGCCACCTGCTCATATGCGTCACCAGGACCGTTGAGACAGGGAACCGCTACGCTGGCCAGGAGAGAAGGCGGGGCAGGTGTGGATGTAGGCGCAACCGTAGACGTCGGAGCCAGGCTTGGGACCGGGGTGACCGTCCCCGTCGGGGCGGGTTGTGCCGGGCTGGAGAATAGCCCACAGGAAATCACCAATAGGACCGCCAGGGACAGTCCCAGCGCCCATCCGGCTCCTTTTTTATCGCCCACTTTAAGGCTTTGCACTAAGACTCTGGAATGCGCAGATCTCGCCATGGCTTATCCCTTTCAGTACCCATAAAATACTCGATTGCAAAATATTTTCCGATTATAGAGCATGTTTATCCAAATATCAATCGCAGGGCTTGCCCTGTTTCATAATACTCGGAAAAAAACGGAGCCGGCCCCGCTTCATTCCATCAGAGCACTTGTAAATCTTAGAAAATGTCAGAAAGGTCTACTTTTTAACCTCGAAGGCACCAAGTCACCCCGGCCCGACCGGCAGAGCCAGGGCGGGCAAAGACTCAATGGAAATAAACTTCGTAGCTTCGTGTCTTAGAGACTTTGTGGTAATGTCTTCAGGCGCTCTCTTAGGAACCCTCTGTCAGCTTTTTGATGACGCCCCTGCATGTGTGATCGTTTTCAATAACTTCCTGTAATAGACATAATTCTCATACGGTACATCCGCCCGCACGCGGCCATCCGCCAGGGGAATGTACCCGCCTTCCTCTGTCAGTGGAGCCACCATTTCAATCGCCTCCCGGATGGCTTCCGGTCCTCTTCGCAGCGCGTCCAGGTCGATCCCGCCAATCAGCTTTAGCTCGCGGCCGAAGGTCTTCCGCAAGCTCGGATAGTGCATCACCGTCGGCTCCACCTCGCAGGCCCACAGGCAGTCGATGCCCCATTTCAACAGACTGGGGATCAGGGCCTTGATATTGGCATACGTCCGGCAGATGATCGTTCCTACCTCATATTTTCTGGCGGCCGAAAGTATGGGCTCATACCCTGGCAGGACAAAGGTTTCGTACATTTGTGGCGAGATCAAGGCGCCAGTATTGCACCCAATTGGCTCGCTGAAGATCAACGCATCCACCTCGACCTCGCGCAAGACCTCCTCTGTCAACCTGGCCGCATACCCTCCCATAACCCGCATGAATTCGCGCACGAAATCCGGCTCATATTTCATCTGGCGCACCAACCGGGTAAGAGACTGTGAATCCTCTACCCCCATGGAGATAAAGAAGCCTTCGTGTGCCCGCAGCATCAGCACGTGCTCCCGTTCCCTGAGCCGCTTGATTTGCCAGCGCCATCTGGGGAGAATTCTATTGAGCTTGATTTTCCCCAGGCGCCTTTCCAGGGACTCCAGTTCCTCGAACGTCTTCGGCCAACGCCGCAACCCGGGGATGGGAACCAGGTCGATCTTGAGCTCTTCTTTTGCATCCGCTTCGAACAGCTCCTCGGTCTCCACCCGTATTTCATGCCCCTGCTTCTTCCAGGCCTTCAAGGTATCAGCCCGGATGCCTTCTTCGAAGTACGGCAGGCGGTCGGGGTTGCCATAGTGCAGGCTTTCGTAAAATCTTTGGTGGTTATTCATGAGGGTCTCGGAGTGGATTATATCGCACGGCCTATTTTTCTCCCGTTTTATCGTTTGTCTTCACCGCAAAGAGCGCAAAGAAAATGAATAAGACTTCGCGCTCTTCGCGGGCTTCGCGGTTCACACTTTTTCTCTTTGGTAGAATCCAGCCATGCGCTTCGAAATCGAACTCGGCCCAAAACGATTGACCTTTGATTCCGACCTGCGCGGCTTGCGCATCAAAGGGATAGAGTACCTGTCCGGCCGGGATGGGGTCTTGATCTACGACCAGACCCGGAACATGCAGGCCGACCAGGTCGAACTGCAAATGTCGACCAACACCAGCACCTTGATCCCCGCCTTGCGCACGCTGGGGGTTCCCTACAGCGCCTACTTCGACGACAGGAGTGTAGTCGAATCCCAGAACGACATCACCTTCTACTGGGGACCTTCCAAACTGGCTGCCTTCTATAACCGGTTTTCGACCGATGAACTGGACTACGCCGACCGGGAGCCGGTTATCCGCGAGGCTGTGGAGTTCCTGCATTCGAACCCTGGGGCGCTCCCGCTGCCGGAAGAACTGCTGAAGCGCATGTCCGAGCCATCCAGGCTGCTGGGCTTCTACCAGGGATTCCCGATCTTCGATGGCTCGACCGGCTTTGCCAAGCTCCAGTCCCGGTTGGGGATTCACCTGGATTCCGAAGCCGTCATGGTCTCGACCCCGCTCGATAAATATGAAACCGATGTGTATGAACTGGCCGAAGCCCTCTCAAGGGAGACCGGTTTGGGCTACTCGAAAAAGAAGAACAGAGTCATCTTTCCCAAGGATGAGATTTTGCTCAAGCAATTGGGGGTGGAGGAGTAGATTAGATCGGCCTGGTCTCTATTTGATTGCGCCTCCGGTCAAAAGCGACAACACCTTTCTTGACAGACTGATCACTTCCTCGCCCGGCATATCCGTAACTCTGATCACCACTTCACGCCTGCGGTGTTCCTGCGATGACATCATTTCGGCATCTCCCTGACAATCTTCACCGTCTCCACGCTGACCGTGCACACGCGCCGCAACAGATCGATGACCTGCTCCTTCACGCCTCGGCAGGGACGCCATGCAGTGTGGTTTGGGTGTCGATTTCGATGATACCTTTTTCCTTCCGGGCGATCAAACGTGGCCGGGGCAAGAACCCCCTCCCAGCCTCCCCGCCTGGGCAAGCGCTTGCCCGTGATCCTCTTCGGCAGATTTCAATTGTGCTTCGAGCACATCGCACATCATAGTGATTTATCCAAATAATCCCGCAGTTTTTCTGTCACTTGCTCCTGCGCTTTGATAAGCCGAAGTTTGTTGCGCATTTCTACAGCAGGGTCGATAATCGCAGGCTTCAAAGCCTGCATCAAAGTTTCGATGGAGTCGTAACTTTTTGTTGGCAATACCCAATTGTATTTGGTTTGTAAATTTGCCATCATAGCAAAAGGTTGCTCCCCTTCCTGAATGATAGGTACAAACGGAATTTGATAATCAGGGACGGTCGCCTGTAGTTCCAGCGGGGACGACTTCGGGTTGGTCACATCGGCAATTACAAAGTAGGAAAGACCCGCCAACGTCTTGATCGTTTCGGTGAAATCTTTGTCTGTGGGTCGGTCAAAGTCGAAGACGATGGGCACCAGGTCATATTCTCGTAATTTGATGCGCAGTGCATCCAATATCGCTTTGCGTTCCGGGATGGAGAAACGACCCAGGATGAGAACCGATTTGGATGTGAACGAGTTGATCACATGGCGAATCTCCTCGTTGTTCAGGATCAGGTGAATGAACTGGGCAACCTTGATGTTGTCCACCGTAACGAGGGGTTCGTCTTTATGTGTGATGATCAGGTCTTCCTGCTCTTCGAATTCGCCAACCAGGTCCCAGACGTTGACCCCATACACCTCGCTCCCGGACACTTTTGCCGCAGTGACCTTTGTGCTTATCAAGGTTGCCTGGGTGAGATTGGCGCGGCTGAGATCCGCTCCATGGAGATCAGCGTGATTGAGATTTGTGAAGGCGAGATTCGCTTGCGACAGGTTTGTGCCCCTCAGGCTGGCGAAACCGATCCGAGCTTTATAGAGGTTGGCCATGCCAAGATTGGCGTTGCCGAGATTGGCGCCTCTCAACTCGGCCTCACTGAGATTTGCCTCAACGAGGTTTGCTTTGCTGAGGTTTGCCCCACCCAGATTGGCTTGCTTGAGACTGGCTTTGCCGAGATCGGAGCCGATCAGACTGGCTTGAAAGAGATTGGCTTTCCTGAGATTGGTTCTGCTGAGGTCTGCGCCGCTCAATTCTGCCTTGTAAAAGTTGACTCTCTTTAGCCTGACTTGGTTAAGATTGATTCCCGGCAATTTGGCTTCGCCGAGATCGGCTTCACTGAGGTCACTTTTGATATCAGGATTCTCCTCCCGCCACTTATTCCAAACCTCAACCCCTTGACGTAAAATCGCCAGTTGTTCTTCATTCGCCATTTGTCTCTCCTCCCGTCGCCTTCAAATCCTGCAACAACCGCTCGAACGCTTTCCGATAACTCCCCTCATCCTTCCAATTCGAGAAATCACCGATATGCCTCCTGCGCTTGATTTTTGCTGCCCAATCATCGCGCGTTTCCATGACCGCATTATCCAGCCGAACGGGAAACAAAACTAATCGACCTGATGTTTTCTCTTCTTCCAGCGCAGCTTCGACTTCATCCCCCACCCACTCGCTCTTGACTGAATTCTCCGACAAGATGACTAACAATTTATCTCGCAAGCGAATCTGCCGATCAATCGTTGGCCTGATTTGGTCACCAATCTTCATGTCTTCGGGTGCAAACCAGCAGCGCACTCCATTATTCTGCAAATCATCATGTAATTGTTTAGCAAACTTCTCATCTTTGCTGTTGTAGCTGATAAAGCAAGAGTAATACTGAATGCCCTCACCAAAAAATAATTGGTTTATTTTGTAGGTTATATCGGTAACGTGTTCCGGGTCAAGGCCAGGAGTATATAACTTTGCAGCTTCGATCTCCCAATCGCTTAGTCCACAGCCACGAAGAAAGATTTCAGGGATTTTACCTTCCGAATTTTGGATAGTGTCGATGCCAATTGAGCTACGACCAAGATGTTGTGCAGTTTCAAGTTCCTTAGTAGTGTTCAAGAAAAGATTTGCAAAGACGGTGCTCGCAAAAATTGAGTTTCTGAAATTTGAATTATTTACGTAGGTGTAAGAGAATTGAGTATATATAAATTTTACTTCTGTGAGATTTGCTCCTTCAAGGTTTGCCCCGTCCATATTCGATTCACTTAGATTTGCACCAAATAGATTTGCATCGCTCATATTTGCCCTACGGAGATTTACGCTGTTGAAATTTGCTCCCTTGAGATTCGCTTTCCTAAAGAAAGCGCCTTTGAGGCTTGCCCCTTGGAGATTTACTCCTTCTAGATCTTTTCCATCGAGGTATATGCCATCAAGAGTTGGTATAACCAAAGAATTTTCTTTTCGCCACTCATTCCAAACCCCTACGCCCTGCATCAAAATCTCAAGTTGTTCTCGATTCATCATCTTTTACTCTCGCACCTCGTCACCACTTGCCTTCAAATCCCGTAACAACCGCTCGAACGCCTTTCGATAGCTCACCTCATCCTTCCAATTCGAAAAATCACCGATATGCCTTCGCCTCTTGACCTTCGCCGCCCAATCATCGCGCGTATCCATGACCGCATCATCCAGTCGAATTGGAAATAAAACTAACCTGCCTGATGCGCTTTCTTCTTCCAACGCTGCTTCGACCTCATCCCCCACCCACTCGCTCTTGACCGAATTCTCCGACAAAATAACCAGCAATTTATCTCGCAAGCGTATCTGTCGATCAATCGTTGGCCTGATCTGGTCGCCAATCTTTATGTCTTCTAGCGCGAACCAGCAGCGCACGCCATTATCTTGCAAATCATCGTGTATTTGTTGTGCAAATTCCTGATCCTTGCTAGAGTAGCTAATAAAGCAAGAATAGTATTGAATGCCATCTCCAAGATACAATTGGTGAATCCTGTAGGTAATATCCGTTACTTGCTCGGGATCAAGACCTGGCGCAGCAAGTTTTGCAAATTCAATCTCTAAATCACTGAGTCCACAGCCACGGAGAAATCCTTCGGGGATTTTTCCTTTTGATAGGAAAAGTGTATCTGTACCAATGGTTGATGGCATTTTGTGAATAGCACTATCAATATCAACAACTCCGCTGAGATCATCGAATGCAAAAATTGTATGCCCTAAGTACGCTTTTGAGAACTTCGAACCGAAGAGGTTAGCTTCAGTGAGATTGGAGCCATAAAGGAACGTTTTTGAAAGGTCAGCATAACTAAGATCTGCTCCACTAAGCTGGGTTGAAGCGAGATTTGCCTCAATGAGTTTTGCCCGGTTAAGATTTGCTGCGCCTAAATTGGCCTCATGGAGATCGGCTTTGCGAAGATTTGCTTCACTGAAATTAGCTTGGAAAAGCCACATCATTACTAAATTGGCTTCGCTTAAATCAATTTCTATATTTGGATTATCCTCACGCCACCTATTCCAGCCAATAACCCCTTGTTTCAATATCTTTATCTGCTCTTGATTCGCCATCTCACCCCTCCCACGCGGAGGACACTTCCTCGCCCAGCATATCCGTCACCTTGACTGCAACCCGCACGCCCTCAGCTACCTCCACCACATACTTCCCTTCCACCAGATTATTTCTCTTCAAAAGGTAATTTATCATTACTTTACCTTCCTGTTTCAACGTCCCTTGCCCATAAATCTCTCAGCAGACGACCGAATGCCTTTCGATAATTCCCCTCATTCTTCCAATTCGAAAAATCACCAATATGCCGTGTTCGCTTGATTTTTGCCATCCATCCATCTCGAATGTTTAGTGCAGTATCATCTAGACGAATGGGCAACAATACAATTTTACTTAATGCTTTCTCCTGTTCCAAAGCAGCTTCTACTTCGTCCCCGACCCATTCACTCTGAACCGAGTTCTCCGACAATATAACCAGCAATTTATCTCGCGAGCGTATCTGGCGATCAATCGTTGGCCTGATTTGGTCACCAATCTTCATATCTTCGGGAGCGAACCAGCAACGAACCCCGTTCTCTTGTAAATCATTATGTAACTGTTGGGCAAATTCTTGATCCTTGCTGTTATAGCTGATGAAAGATGAATAATATTGAATGCTATCACCAAGATAATGGTGATAGATTTTATTGGTAATTTCAATTACCTGATCTGGGTCAAGACCTGGTAAGGCAAGTTTGGAATATTCGATATCTAGGTTACTCAGGCCACAACCGCGCAAGAATACGTCTGGGATTTTTCCTCTCGACAAGTGAATAGTGTTCATTCCTAATGCTGAAGCTGTACGATGTATAGCTTTATCAAGATTCAATGCTTGAGAAAGGTTAAGTGTGACAAGAGTTGTTCTTCCAAAAGCTGCATTTGAAAAATTTACTCCATCTAATTGTGTTTCTGTTAAATCAGCCCCTATGAGACTTGATTCTCTAAGATCAGCTCCATCGAGATCAGCTGAAGTGAAATTTGCCCCAACTAAGTTTGCCCGAGCAAGATTTGCACCTGTGAGAATGGCTCTGGAAAGGTCAGCCCCTAGGAGAATAGATCTAGTTAAATTTACTCTTATGATAATTGCGTCTCTAAGATAGGCATTATGAAGATTAACTCCAGCTAGATTGCTTTCAGTTAATTCAGCGCTGGAAAGATCAATCTCGATACCAAAATTATCCTCCCTCCACTTATTCCAAACATCGACACCCTGCTTCAAAATCCCAAGCTGCTCTTGATCCGCCATCTCACCCCTCCCACACGGACAGCACTTCCTCACCCAGCATATCCGTCACCTTGACCGCCACCCGCGTGCCCTCTGTCACCTCCACTACATACTTCCCCTCCACCAGATCATTCTTCTTTGCCGGGACATCCGCCAGCGCAATGTTGAAGACTTCGCCGTCATAGGCGTTGTCGATCATGATGCTATCCACCATGGCACGCCAGTCGTCGATCTGCGGCTGGAAGAGCGGGTTGTTCTTGTTCTGCTGGCTCAGTCGTTCCAGGATGGTGGGCGAGATGAAATCTTCGATGGTGATTTCCAGGCCTTCTTTCACGCGCTTGAAAGTGACCTTGGCCTGCGCTGCTTCATGCGTGAAGAAGCCGCCGTATTTGGGATCGCTGCGCAGTTCGATGACTTCGATCTTGTTGGGCACGTTGTCTTGCCTGCGCAGTTTGTTCCATTCATCCAGCCAGGCATCCACCGCGATCTCTTTCCCCAGCCCGACCAGGACTACATCCCGCGCTTCGTCAGGGCGGTTATTGAGTTCCTTTTTCACTTCTTCCAGATCCAGCGCCGTGACGGGATGGTTGAAGGGCACGATCTTGACCAGTTTCTTCCCCAGCGTGCCATCGAAGAAGGCATCTGTTTTCGTGCGCGTCATCCCTAAATGCTCGACCGCCAGGTTGAAGGCTTCGTTATGCTGGATTTGCAGGTCATAATCGTTGACGCGGTAGACCGAGAACCCCAATTGCGCTGGAGCAGGCGGCTCCCCATCTCCTTTTAGGAGAGGGGGCTGGGGGGTGAGGTCCGCTTGTTCCTGGATCACTCCTTGCAAGCGCTTAATCGTGGTTTGAATGGCGCCCTTGTTGATGTCTGCCCCGATCCAGCGACGGCCCAATTTTTGGGCGACGGCCGCGGTTGTGCCGGAGCCAATGAAGCAGTCAAATATTAAATCACTCGGTTCAGTAGAAGCTTTGACAATGCGCTCAATCAATGCTTCTGGCTTTTGAGTTGGATATCCAACCCTTTCTTCAGCTTGGGAGTTAATTAGGGAAATGTCATTCCAAAAATTACCAATGGGTTTACCCTTATCATCTTTTGGTCTGAGTTTTCTAAAAGGTTTTCCATTTGAAGTCCATCCGAGATCGCCATCTTGGTCTATTTTCTCAAGAACTTCCTTTCTTACTCTCCATCCCGAAGGTGGAGGAGTATAGCCTCCATATTCATAAACCAGCGTTGGTCTAGGTCCCATAGAAAATGATGAAACAATTGGACCATCATAGTAAGGTCCTTTCTCATCACTACGATAGTATTTTTCCTTTAGCTCATCTTCCGTTAAGGGAATTCTTGCTACATCCAAATCAATTGGCGTGTCAGGTGAGCAGGCATAGTATAGGATCGTATCTGTATAAACATCAAATTTGTTGGATTTATATTGCGACCCCTTAGGATTTGTAGAGCGAACCCAGGTAATTTCATTTCTGAAATTATCAGACCCAAAAATCTCATCCAGCAATAACCGTAAGTATTGATTTTTTCGCCAGTCGCAATGGACAAATAGACTTCCATTTTCTGATAACAATTCTTTGATCAGGGATAGTCTTTCATACATAAATTGTAAAAAAGTATCATTCACCCAAATATCGGCATATTGGATTTGTTCACCTAATGTATATCCCTCACCATCCAGGTTTATAGAACTTTTCGCTCCACGTAATACCACTTGCCGTACATAATCTGCGCCGCTATCGAAGGGCGGGTCGATGTAGATCAATTTCACTGCTTCTAACGGAATTTGTGGTTTAGGCCGAAATGAGGCATGATAGGGCTAAAACTCTGCCAAGAGAACAGCCCACATGCCTCAAA
>JAFGKO010000296.1 GCA_016928525.1 Anaerolineales bacterium
CCCGATGCTTTACCACCAACCTTATTTAATATCAGAGCCAGAATGAGGGAGAAAATGGAGGCTAATGGAACATGGAGAATTGCATAGAAGAATGAGTTAAACAGACTCTGTTTAATCTTGGGGTCTTCAAAGAGACGGACATAGTTATCAAGCCCAACAAATACGGCCGGGCGGAGGATATCGTATTCGGTGAGCGAGAGGTATAAACTTGCAATCATTGGTCCAAGCGTAAAGACCAGAAAGCCGATGATCCACGGCGATATAAATCCCAACGCTGCCAGGGTCTCTTTTCTTCGAAGAGGTGAGACCCGCCGTTTACGGCGGGTCTCATTGTGTTGAACTTTCATCGATTACCGGCTCCAAGCCTTATCCAAAGCGCTTTGGGCTTCTAGTTGGGCTTGTGCCAGTGCTTCTGCAGCAGTCTGTTCGCCGGCGAGCACACGGTTGACCGCATCCTGCCAGGCTTGCTTGAATTCGGAGCCAGCCGGGTTGGCGGGCATAGAGAAGGCGTAATCCTGAGCCGCGGCGAGCACTTTGACGGCTTTATCGAAGACTTCACTACCGCCCGGTTGCATTATCTCGCCAAAGATGATGGCATCAGCCAGTTTGTTGGCAGTGTAAACGCCGGTGAAGGTGGTGCCTTCTGCAGCGCGCTTGTCAGCACGGAATTGGGCAGCGGCTGTCCAGGCATCTACGGATGTCATCGTCTTCATGAATGCGCAGGCTGCGTCCAGGTTCTTCGAACCGCGAGGAATGGCCCAGGTGTTGCCGGTTGCGAAGGTGATGGGGGTGCCTTCACGGGTTAAGAAGGGCAGGACGGTGAGGCCAATATCGGGTGTGTTACCCACCAGAACGTTGACATACCACTGTTCCATTGGGAAAGCGCCTAATTGATCAGCTACGAACTGGTTATTCCCGCCGAAGAAATCCCAGGTGTCGCGGAAAGCCATGAAATCTTCACGACCGCCAGCAGCCTCGTGCAAAGCGACAGTAAATTCAAGGGCTTCGATGACTTTGGGATCATCCAGCATTGCTGTGCGCCCATCATCTGATAACATAGCGCCGCCATTAGCAGCAACCCACAGGGGCAAGAATTCGGGCAGCTTGGGGTCGAAACCAATGCGGGTGACTTTTCCGTCTTCAATGCGGGTCAATTTATCATTCGCAGCAGTGATAGCATCCCAGTCGCTGATGTCGAGTTCTTCTATAGCAACGCCCGCGTCCGCCAGAGCCTTGTCATTGACCAGAACTGTGATGATGTTGAAGAATTCGGGTATGCCGTAAAGCGAACCAGCCACAGTCACCTGGGCAACTGCAGATTCGCGGTATTGCGTCATGTCAATCGCTTGCTTCGCCACACAGTCATCCAGGGGCATGAGGGCGCCGCGGGAGGCATAGGTGCTTAGGGCGTCACGATTGGTGTAGATAAGGTCGGGAACATTGCCACTAGCGACAGCGGTAAGGAACTGCTGGGCGTCCAAGCTGCCCTCAGTAATATTGAGTGTAACTTCTGGATAGGCTGCGGTGAAGGTATCCACGCGCACAGAAGCAATTTCATCGCCTACACTGAAGCCTAAAATTGTCAGGTCGCCACCAATGGGTGCGGGGGTGGCGGTGATAACGACTTCTTGCTCAACAATTTGAGTCTGGACGACTTCTTCTTTAACGATTTCGGTCTGGACAACGATGGATTCCTGAGTTACAACGACGGTCTCGACGATGGTTGTCGGCGCACAGGCCGATAACAGAGTCGAAGCCAGCACAAGAAGGACGATAGCCTTCGCAAACCAGATGTTTTTCTTAGCGTGTAACATTTCTCCTCCAATAGAATAATGTTGAATATTTTTACCCTTGATCGCTCTTTTAGTTGAATGCTTGCGGCAGGGTGTTTTGGTTAATGATGATGGGTATGAAGATATCTTTTGCTGGTTTGTTCCTCCTTTTGGCGATATGATTTTCAGGAAGCGATTGGATGTTATTTTTTTTCAGGCTGGCTTTTTGTTTTTTCACTAATGTTAGATCGATCATCAACAGCAGAGCAGGAGGCGGGGATGGTAAATACGCCTGAAAAATGTCAACGGTAGAGAAAACTACTTTATTGATTCAACAAACTATCTATTACGATGATTTTAGCACTGAAAAATTTGATTGTCAATATGTTTTAATCTATTTGTTAGCGATATTTTTATGGTATGAGCAGATGACAAGGGTGGATAATTGTTGTATACTCGTAGGAGAATTAATTTATCAAATCAATAAATCGTATGGTCATATGAAAAAAATTGAAACGGATTCCTATCTGCTCGAGTTTACCAAAGATCAATATTATGTATTGCTAAAAGATAAGGTGAGTGCCAAGCAAGCTCAGCTCTTCTTATTTTCGAGTGTCCATTCCACGAACGGGCTGGATGATACCACCCAGATTGGCGAGTGGCAGGTCGATTCGCAGGAGGGGGAGGTGTTGCTTTTTTGTGTTTGCTCCAGTTCCTGCTGGCGGCAGAAAAAATACTGGATACGTTGTGGGGCGGACTGTCTCCATTATGGGATTGAAGTTGAAGGAGACGGTGCGATTAATGAGGTTCAGTATTTTGGCGGTTACTGTTCGGGCCTTGATCGCTGGGGGAGTGGTTTTTTCTGCTCGGAGCAAAGTTTTCAACAGGGCTGGACACCAGAACCCAACACCCGCGAGAAGATATATTTCCCAGCGGACGGTAGTGAGGGCATTGACTTGAACGGCGTACCTGTGCCAGGGCGCGACGGTTGGTTTTTTACTCCACCACCTTTCTGTTTTGCTTTCGAGACGGCTTCTAGTTGGTTGGGCTTGGGGCTGTGTTGTAAGGATGGCGAAAACAGATATGTGGAATATCGCTACCAGGGTGGTGACCGAAAATTTAATTTATCGTTGACTTATGAGGGCCACACTACGGTTCATGGAAGTTACCGTCTACCCGAAATCGGTATTTACTTCGCCAGCGATCCCTATAAAGCCATGACGAAATATGTGGCTGACATCAGGCAAGCCGGGCTTGTACCGCTTGCCCCAAAAGTCGCCAAGAGTCTCTGGTGGCAGGCACCGATTTATTGCGGGTGGGGATCACAATGTTACCTTGCCTCGTTGGAGGACGGCTTCGCGCCTCAATATGCTACGCAGGTAAATTATGATCGTTTTATGCTGGAATTGGATGAACGGGATATTCACCCCGGTACAGTGGTGATCGATGATAAGTGGCAAGTAGAGTATGGATTGAACACGGTTGATTTTCGTAAATGGCCTGACCTGGCTGGGTTTATCCGCCAACGCCATGAACGTGGACAAAAGGTGTTGCTGTGGCTAAAATTCTGGGACGCAGAAGGTCTACCAGAAACTGAATGTGTGGTGAACGCTGCCGGCAAGCGGTTGGCAGTGGACCCATCCAATCCCAGATTCGAGCGGCGCTTCAGAGATCAGATACGATTTATGCTTTCACCAGGTGGTTTGGATGCAGATGGATTTAAGGTTGACTTCAGCGCGCGTATCCCAAGTGGGCCTGCTTTGAAAACCTATCGTGATTTGTGGGGTTTAGAGTTAATGAAGTGTTATTTTGAGATATTACATTCTGAGGCGAAACGGATAAAGGCAGACGCGCTAATCATAGCCCATGCTCCTAACCCGTATCTGGCACCCTATATCGATATGATCCGTTTGAATGACATCAATGTTGGTCAAGATCTAATTGTCGCCATGAGGCACCGGCAAAAAGTGGCGCATATTGCAATGCCAGAGGCGTTGATTGACACCGACAACTGGCAGATGACTGACAAAC
>JAFGKO010000297.1 GCA_016928525.1 Anaerolineales bacterium
ATCACCCGCCTGAAGGAAAATACCAAACTGGTACGGTTCCTAGCCGTGGTTGGACCCAGCGGCAGCGGAAAATCAAGCCTCGTCAAAGCAGGGTTGGTACCTGCACTATGGCGTGGCGATCTCCCCGGATCAGATCGCTGGTTTGTGGTCGAGATGATGCCCGGCACACGCCCGCTTGACGAATTGGAAATCGCCCTTTCACGTGTGGCCGCTGACCGTTCGGCCCACCTGCGTGAACATCTCGAGCGGGATGATCACGGGTTGCTGAGAATCGCAGGGCTGATCCTGCCGAATGATGGCAGCGAGCTGGTGCTCATCATCGACCAGTTTGAAGAGGCGTTCACCCTGGTCGAAAAGGAATCAGTCCGCGAGCATTTCCTGGACCTAATCTATTCTGCTGTAATGGATCCGCGCAGTCGCATACGCGTGATTGTGACCCTACGTGCAGACTTCTATGACCGTCCACTGCATTACCCCCGCTTCGGTGAACTACTGCGCCAGCGGATGGAAACTATCCTACCGCTCTCCGCAGAGGAATTGGAAGCAGCGATTGTCAAACCGGCTGCGCGAGTGGGTGTGTTCTTTGAAGATGGGCTAGTACCTACCATCATCTCTGAAGTGAACTACCAACCTGGTGCGTTGCCCCTGCTCCAGTACGCCCTGACGGAGTTGTTCGAACGCCGCACCAAACGAACCCTTACCCAGCAAGCGTTCCAAAAGATCGGTGGCGCGATTGGAGCATTAGCTCAGCGCGCCGAAGAACTCTACCAGGAACAGGATGACGCAGGACAGGAAATGATCCGGCAAATGTTCCTGCGGCTGGTCACATTGGGCGAAGGTACACAAGACACGCAGCGGCGGGTTCACCACTCCGAACTGCGCGAAATCGCTCGTGACCAAGACTTGATGGATGAGATCATAGACACTTTCGCAGCCCACCGCCTCTTGTCACTTGACCACGATCCGATCACGCGCAGCCCGATCGTCGAAATGGCGCATGAGGCCATACTAGGCGAATGGAATCGATTACGCATCTGGCTGGAAGAGAGCCGCCATGACATTCGCCAGCAGCATCTTTTGGCTGCTGCAGCCAACGAATGGTATCGGGCAGGAAAGGACGTTAGTTTTCTATTACATGGAGCGCGCCTGGAGCAGTTCGAGGCCTGGGGCGAACAAACCGAACTAGCCTTAACACAAGTTGAGCAAGATTTCTTGCATATCAGCCTTGGACACCAAATACGAGAAGAAGAACTTGAACACGAGCGACAACAACATGAACTCACACTGGCACGTCAAGCCGCTGACGCGGCCAAACACGCTGAAAAATCGCAGCGTCGGGCAGCAAATCGACTGAGGTATCTTGTGGCAGGGCTGGGTGTGTTTCTGATCTTGGCCGTAGTGCTATCTACTTTCGCACTGACCGCTCGTTCAACCGCAGAAACCGAACGTGATCGAGCTGAGATCGAAGCATTGATCAATAGCAGCATAGTATCGGCCCAGAAAGCGGAGAAAGCTTATCTTCGTGGCGAAACAGACCTGGCACTGGCCTTTGCTCTTCAATCAGTTGACATGGAATCTCCCCCCTACGAATCCGTACTGACACTTAGGGATGTGGCATTGGGACATGGCACGCGAAGTGTATTTCAAGAACATGCTGATGCGGTAGGCTATGTTGCCATCAGTCCCGATGGCATGTTTGCGCTGTCCGGCAGTTGCACAGACGAGACTTGCTACCAAAGCGAACTCATCCTGATGGATCTGGAAGAAAATCGCGTTGTGTACCGGCGCGAAGTTCATGATGGCGCGCTGGTTGCCCTGGCGTTTTCTCTCGATGGGTCTGTGGCGCTTTCGGCAGGAGAAAACGGCGAAATTCTGCTCTGGGATGTTCAAGATGGATCAGTGATTCGCCAATATGAAGCCCGTCCAGGTATTCAGGATTTAGCATTCACCCCTGTAACCGCGAATGAAGATGCACAAACCTTTGTATCCGCCTTTGAGGACGGTGGTCTGGCTCTATGGGATATTGAATCGGGTGAAATCCTGAGTGTATTTGGTCCAGACGACCCGGATACACCTGACATTGAGGGTCACACTGCAGCAATACATGACATTGATTTTCACCCTGATGGCAAACAGCTCGTATCGGCATCGGAAGACATGACATTGATCCTGTGGGATATCGATACCGGCAGAATCATTCACCATATGGAAGGGCACACAGCACCTGTTTTGAGTGTCAAATTCGTTCCAGATGGCAGCAGTATCATATCGGGTTCAGAAGATGTGACCATTCGCCAATGGGACCCTATCACGGGTAGCGAAATTACTCCATTTGAAGCACCGATTGCAGGATCGGTAGATTGCCTGGAAATCATGCCTGATAGTCAAACTGTTTTGGCCTGTCGCCAGGTCGATATCAGGTTCTGGGATCTCTCCCGATGGACGGAAACCTACGCGTTGAAGGACGGACTGGCAGCCGACGATGGGTATATATATTCGCTGGACCTCAGCGCAGATGGTCGCCGTTTGATTGCGGGAACATCAAGTGGGACGGTACGAGTTTGGAATCTTGAGCAAACGAACGAATTGCGCCGGTTTGAAACGGGCGAAACCGTACTGGGTACGGTAGATATCTCAGATGATGGCCGCACGCTGTTTACAGGTACACATGGCTATTGTGGCGGCATTCTTTGGGATGTCGCGTTAGGAACTGAAATCACCCGTTTTGCGTCAGAAGGCGGAGATGATTTGTGGTCGATGGGAGCGAGCTTGTTTGAGGTCGAGGGCGAGCAACGCGCCATCATTGCTTGCAGCAATATCGATAGTGAGGAAGTGA
>JAFGKO010000298.1 GCA_016928525.1 Anaerolineales bacterium
GAGTCGCGAAAGGTTGGGGGAGGTCCTGGCTTCATCCTTGAAGGAGAAGCAGCCTGACTTCCCGCCGGAGGCCTTCGATAAAGAGAAAAACAAACCTTTACGCGCGCCGGTCGTCATCGCTGTAGGCGTGGATAAACCGGTAGAGCCCAAAGTTATTCAAGTGGAAAATATTTGTGCGGCGGCAGCGGCAGTGGAAAACTTGCTAATCGCTGCGCATGCTGAGGGCTTGGGAGCCAAATGGCGGACTGGCGGCCCGGCCAACGACCCCAGGGTCAAACAATTCCTGGGTTTCGAACCAGACCAGTACCTGATCGCGTTTTTATATATCGGCTATCCCGAATTCGAGCCTGCGCCCATCGAGCGCCCATCCTTCGAGGACCGGACAGTTTGGATGGAGTGAAACATTAGCTTTCGTTGACTTTGTACCCTGCTGTTCTCAACGCTTCTTTCGCAGCCCGAACCTGCTCACGTTTCACCAGGATGTAATCCGTGTCGAAAGTGGACAGCGCGAAAATCGAAACCTTTGCCTCGGCCAATACACTGGCAATCCCCGCCAAGATGCCAACCAGGCTGAACTCCAACGACCCCTCTACCTTGAAGCAGGCCCAGCCCGTATCGGACCTGTCACTCCCGATCTGAACCGAATCGGGCAACACCAGCGAGGTTTCATCGTCCGTACGTACGATGGCAAAAAAGGGACTATGCAAAGCTGATGTGGGAATTTCCGTGTTCGGTCCCAGGCGGTGAAGGGTGAATGTCCCCTCGAGCAGGGTTAGGGTTAGCATGATATGGTCGATTATAACAATGCAAAAGACCTGACAGGTTTTTGCAGAGCACTTCATCCTCATAACGAAGTGCAGGGGTGGAAACCTGTCAGGTCTGGTAGTTTCTAAACGCCCTCGACCACCTTCTTTAATTTGGCTCTGACCCGTTCAGCTACTTTGCCCAGAGATTCGTTTTCCACCGCCTGCATGGATGCAATTGGATCAATGGCAGAGACAAGCGTTTTGCCATTGTCGGCCTCCTGCACGACCACATTGCAGGGCAGCATCAGGCCGATATGTGGTTCTGCTTGTAACGCTTGGTATGCAAACGGCGGATTACAGGCCCCCAGAATGCGATAATTGCGAAAGTCTACATCCAGTTTCTTTTTGAGTGTGGCCTTGACATCGATCTCGGTCAACACACCAAAGCCTTCTTTCTTAAGTTCTTCTGTTACGCGGATAATGGCATCCTCAAAAGATTGGTCGATGGTTTTGGAAAAATAATAGCTCATGTGAATCTCCTCGGTTTTTCTGTCCCTCATTTGATGCAAAAAAGTGGATTTGGTTGCACTTTTGGATTTACAGAGTACTGCGTAAATATCTGAACCAAAATCCTGGCGTTTGAAGGTAAACCATTGGATACAAGTTCAGATAAAGATGCAAGAAGCAGTGAATTGACAGTCCGTCCCTTTTCTCGTATAACTGTTACATCTCAAACTTCTACCGGGAGGTAAAACGTGTACGCACTCTACTTGTTATCGGAAGAAGGTCCAAATGCCAGCCTGTCCTGGCTGTTGTGGATTGCACTGGGATTCTTTTTCTTGATGGTCGTCGTCGGCTGGCTGACCAGCCGCAATAAGGGGAGCAAGCCCGAGGTCCGGCATGAGGCGCACGAGGAAAAGAAGCCTGCAGATGACCTGACGGTGCTGGAAGGCATCGGTCCAAAAGTTGCAAAAGTCCTGAATGAAGCAGGGATTGCGTCATTTGCCGACCTCGCCCATGCGCAGGCTGTCAAAGTCCAGGAGACGCTGAATGCAGCTGGTATGCAGATGATGAACCCGGAAGGCTGGATCGAGCAGGCTAAGCTGGCTGCTAAGGGCGATATGGAGGGGCTGGCAAAACTTCAGGATGAGCTTAAGGGCGGCCGCAAAGCCAGTTAGATGATTTTTTAAATGATGAAAAGCGTCCAGCGATAGTTTTGCCGGATGCTTTTTGTTTACTTGTTTTACAGAGTACTGCGCAAATATTTGAACCAGGGTTTCAGGATTTACGGGCAATTCAAGACAAGAAATTTGCAGGAAGCGGTAGAAATGCGAGGCAGCCTTTTAGAACCGCAGATACCTGGCAATGGCCATCCCAACCGTAGCCAGGATGAGAAAGGTAGCGTTCAGCATGCCGCCAATCGCCAGCGCTTTTCCCAGGCTTTGCAGGCGGGAAGCCTGCTCAGGGGAAGGCGGCGTGCCCTGTGCCTGGATTTGCCCGCCAAGTTGAGCCATGGCATTGGAGTTGCGGCCTTGGAATACGCCGGCAATTAAACCCAGAAAGGCGAACCCGGCGGCAACTCCAAAGCCAATGCCCGGCCCGGAATGCATCCAGGCCGATGTAAATCCGTCTGAGTCGATCCAGTAAAGGATTTGGCCTGCAATGACAGTAGTCAAAGCCGCAGTCCACATCACCAGATTGAATTTGGTCTGCCTCATGAAGTGACGCATGAAACCCTGCCCGGCTTCTTTCGTGGCGCCGACAGTTGGGCTGATGAAGAAGGTCAGCATCAGCGCTGCGCCGACCCAGAATACACCCGAAATGATGTGTAACAGGCGAAGAACGATCATGAGATAATTCATATAGGCTCCTTATAAAGACCAATAAAATAGGACAATATTTATCTGATTATATAACCATTTGATACAAAGTGCTAATTAAAGTTGGACAATAGGTTAAGGAGGCCATTACCCACAGGAGTGCGGGAACGTTCAGTTAGACGGAAGTGGCGCACATCTCGTTGCTTCCAGTGGAGATGGACTCGCGCGGATATTTCTCTTACGCATTGATGACTTGCTGACTCTCGCTTGCTCCCGTGTGACGCGCCTGTTTACAACCGAGGAATGCCGGAAGTATTTGCACGTGGAGCAATGTCCTGCGCCTTAGCAGATACCTCCAACTTCTATTACCAAAAAACATCCGAAATCTTTCTGGCTTCGGATGTTTCTTTTACCGATCACTGCTTACTGAATACTGTTTACTGATTACAGGCCTTATCCGTGATCTCCAGTGCCCTGTCCAGCACCTCCATCCCTTCCTGCAACTGCGCCTCGGTAATGATCAAGGGCGGGATGATCAACACTGTGTGCCAGTGCGTGTACAGGAACAAGCCACTATCCAAACAGAACTTGCGCAGCGCAGTCATCTCTGGCGACGAGCCGTTCCAGGGGGCCATCGGTTCCTTCGTCTTTCGATCTTTGACCAATTCCAGGATACCGAACAGCCCAATATTGCGGACTTCGCCCACCGATGGGTGACTCTCGCCCAGATCGGTCAGCATACGCTTCAAGACTGGACCCATGGCTGCCGCGTGCTCGACGATCTTGTCCTGCCTCATGACTTCGATATTCGCCACCACCGCCGCCAGTGAAACGGGATGCGAGGTGTACGTCAGCCCGGATTCGAAGACGCGCTCATCGAAAGCGGAAGCAATCTCGGGTCTCATGGCGACCGCGCCCAATGGCGCGTAAGCGGAAGTCAATCCCTTGGCCATGGTCATGATGTCGGGGACAACATCCCAGTGTTCGATGGCAAACCATTTGCCAGTGCGGCCAAAGCCAGCCATCACCTCGTCCGCAATCATGACGATGTCGTACTTGTCACACAACGCACGCACGCCCCGCATATAACCTTCGGGCGGGATGATGATGCCGTTCGTGCCAGTGACCGATTCCATCAAAATGGCCGCGATGGTCTCCGGCCCTTCGTATCGGATGATCTCTTCGAGATGGTTGAGATAATCCTGCGCAAACTCAGTCTCGGGGATATCGGGATTGGCGCGGTGAAAGGTCGAGCGGTAGCGATACGGATCCAGGAAATGCACCACGCCCGGCATGGTCAACGGCTCCCACATGTGACGGCGCGGGTCGCCGGTGGCAGCCATCGCGCCCATGGTTGCGCCGTGGTAGGAGCGGTAACGGGTCAGGATTTTATGTTTGCCGGTGTAGCCGCGGGCGAGTTTGATGGCGTTCTCGTTGGCGTCCGCTCCCCCCAACGTGAACAGGACCTTCGTCAAGGCCCGATGCGGGGTTACGTCCGCCACAGCTTTGCTGGCGATGGCCCGGATTTTGGTGGTCATGCTAGGAGCGGCGTAGGGCAGTTCCGCCGCCTGATCCTGCATGGCCTTGATGATGCGCTCGTCGCCGTGACCGGCATTGACGCACATCATCATCGAGTTGAAATCGAGATAGCGTTTGTCGCTGGTATCCCAGAAGTACACGCCCTTGGCGCGCTTCACCAGGATAGGATTGACTTTCGCCTGGGCTGACCAGGTGTAAAAGACGTGTTCTTTGGATAGTGGAAGGATTTCGTCATCAGGGAGATCGAACATGGGAACCTCGGTTGGAGAAGTTTTTGAAAAGCAGACGAATCCTATCACAAGGCAGCGTCCGCGTGCAAACAAGATGTGACAATCTTCTCGAAATTGTTGACTTTTACATTTGAGAATCCTATACTAATAGGTGTAGGGAGGAAATTCAGTTGGTTTCTACAGGAGTGGAAAGGAGGTGAAGACAACAGATTATTCGTTTGAGCGACTGTTTCAAATTTGGCTTGGAGAAAGGAACAGGCGTATGAAGACAGTGTTCGTTCATCCCGAGCGCTGCATTGGCTGCAAACAATGCGAGATAGCCTGTGTGGTTGCTCATTCACAGACCAAAAATCTGTTTCTGTCCGTATTCGAAACCCCAGCGCCCAAACCCCGCATTCACGCTGAACCCGGTTTGACCCTGAATACAGCTTTTCCGAACAAATGCAGGCACTGCAACCCGGCTCCCTGCCTGAGCGTCTGCCCGACAGGAGCTATTCATCGTCCCAATGATTTCGGCGATATCGTCATGATCGAGGCCCACAAGTGCATTGCCTGCGGGATGTGCGCCATGGTATGTCCCTTCGATGTCATCACCTATTACCCGGTTGCAGCAGCGCCGAAAAAATCATCGGTGGCTGTTAAGTGCGATCATTGCATCGAACGACAGCGTATGGATCTGATCCCTGCTTGTGTCGAGGCTTGCAAGGTCAATGCCCTTGAGTTTGGCGATATCAACGAACTGGCCAAAGCGGCACGCACGCGCTACTCAGAGACGGTTTCGGTTGCCGTTGGGGAAATCGCGAGCGAGATGCTGGCCGTACCGGCCAACGTGAATGCCTGGCGCGGATATGGCGCTGCAGTCACACATCTCAACGCTGACGGCAAGAAAGGAGAGTGAGCCATGACGGCCTTCAGTGGAAACGGATACAAAAACAAAAGCATTAATAGCGATGCCCAGGCGATGCTCGAAGTCGCCAAACGGGAGGGGATCGAAACCGTCTGGGATCGCCTGGAGAAACAACAGCCACAATGTGGCTACTGCAACCTGGGCACCAGCTGCCGCATCTGCGCCATGGGACCCTGCCGGGTCGATCCGTTCGGTGACGGTCCGCAGAAAGGGGTCTGTGGAGCGGATGCAGACATCATCGTTGCCCGCAACCTGGCGCGCATGATCGTAGGTGGCGCCTCGGCCCACTCCGACCACGGGCGCGACATTCTGGAGACCCTGCACCTGGTCGGCGAGGGAAAGACCGATACGTATAAAGTTACCGACGCTGAAAAACTCAAGAGAATCGCTGCCGAGTACGGCGTAAAAACCGACGGCAAAAGCGATCAAGAGATCGCCAAGGAACTATCCTGGGAAATCATGGAAGACTATGGCATGCGCCGGGAAAAGCTGCCCCTGGCAGCGCGCGCACCAAAGGTCCGCCAGGAGGCTTGGGAAAAGGCCGGCGTCTACCCGCGTGGTATCGACCGCGAAAACGTGGAGATGATGCATCGTACTCACATGGGTGTCGACAATGACTGGGTCAACATACTCTTGCATGCCGTCCGCACCAGCCTGAGCGATGGCTGGGGTGGTTCCATGGTCGCCACCGAACTATCGGATGCCCTTTTTGGCACCCCGACTCCCCAGAAATCCCAAATGAATCTGGGCGTTCTCAAGGCCGATCAGGTCAACATCATCCTGCATGGACACAATCCAATGCTCTCGGAAGTCATTGTCGCCGCCTCGCAGGACAAAGGGTTGCTCGACCTGGCAAAGAAGAACGGCGCCCAGGGCATCAACCTGGCCGGTTTGTGCTGCACCGGCAACGAGGTGCTGATGCGCAAGGGCATCCCCATGGCCGGTAATCACTTGATCCAGGAACTTTCCATTATGACTGGCGCAGTGGAGGTAATGCTGGTTGACTACCAGTGCATCATGCCAGCGGTGACCGAAACAGCCAAGTGCTATCACACCAAAGTCATCAGCACATTCGACAAAGCCAAGTTCCCCGGCGCTGAACACATCTCATTCGACCCGTCACGCGGCATGGAGATCGGCAAACAGATCGTTCGCACCGCAGTGGAAAATTACACAAACCGCGTCAAAGAGCGCGTCAACATCCCGGTCGAACCCGTCCCGGTCATGGCCGGTTTCTCGGTAGAAGCCATCCTCGGCGCCCTGGGTGGCACCCCGCAACCATTGATCGACGCGATTGTAAAAGGCGATATCCGTGGCGCGGTTGGTATCGTAGGCTGTAACAATCCCAAGATCAAACAAGACCTGGGCCACACCGAGCTGACCAAACGCCTGATTGAAAACGATATTCTGGTCGTGGTCACCGGCTGCGCTGCCGTCGCAGACGGCAAAGCCGGCCTGATGACCCCTGAAGCTGCGGATTTGGCCGGACCGGGCCTGGGTGCGGTCTGCAAGGCGCTCGGTATCCCACCCGTGTTACACATGGGTTCCTGCGTGGACAATATCCGCATCCTAGTGCTGGCAGCCGCCCTGGCAAACACACTGGGTGTTGATATCAGCGCCTTACCACTCGCCGGAGCAGCGCCGGAATGGTACTCCGAAAAGGCTGTCTCCATCGGAACCTATGTGGTCGCATCCGGCATTTTCACCGTGCTGGGGATTGCACCGCCCATCTTCGGCAGCCCCAACATCGTCAAGCTACTCACAGAAGGCCTGGAAGGCGTTCTCGGCGCGACGTTCGCAGTCGAACCAGACCCGGAGCGTGCCGCCGTTTTGATCCGTCGCCACATCGAGAAGAAGCGCGCTGGGCTCAAGCTGCCCGCGCTGGATCCTGATCAAATCGCCATGCCGGAAGCTGAGCTGGCCCTGGCGTAGTGCCCTCACCCCAAACCCCTCTCCCGGTGGGAGAGGGGCAGGGGTGAGGGAAAGGAGGCGATATGAAAATCGTGATCATTGGCGCCGGGCCGGCAGGTGTGAGCGTTGCAGAAACCCTGCGCGCCCACGATAAACAATCCGAGATCGTGATGCTCAGCGCTGAACCGTATCCGCCTTATTCACCGCCAGCCATGGTCGATCACTTCCTGAGCGGTTCGAATGCCCACCTTTGGCGCGACGCGGACTGGCCTGAACAAATCGGCGTGGATTACCGCAGCGGCGTCGAAGTAACAGCCATCCAGCCGGATGCGCATACAATACAACTCGTTGACGGCGCCAAACTAGACTATGACAAGCTGGTGCTGGCCACGGGCGGCAGCCTGTATGCGCCGCTCGAAGGCGCCGACCTGCCCGGCATCTACAACTTCAAGTCACTGAGCGCTGCGGAGGCATTGGTCGACAAAGTCAAAAGCGGGAAAGCCTCCAGCGCCATCGTGATTGGCGCCGGGTTCATCGGCATGGAAATCGCGCTGCTGCTGCGCGAACTTGGCATGGCTGTCACCCAAATCGAAATGCTCAACCAGGTCATGTCCGTTATGCTCGACCCGGAAACGGCTGGTATTGCACTCGCTATGATGCAAAAACGAGGTGTGGACGTACGCCTGAACACCAAAGCCTCGGCGTTTGTGGGGAATGGTCGGGCGAAGGGCGTCCGACTGGAATCCGGTGAAGTGCTACGGGCTGATGTACTGATCGCGGCCACCGGCATCAAACCCAACCTGAAATTGCTGGATGGCAGTGGGATCGACCACCAGTGGGGCATCACCGTTGACGAGCATCTGCGCACCAACAAAGCAAACATTTATGCAGCGGGCGATGCCGTCGAAGCAGCCGACCGGTTGACAGGCGAGACCTACGTGCATGCCATCTTCCCCAATGCGATAGAGCAGGGATATGTCGTCGGCCTGAACTTAGCGGGGATCGATACCACCTACGAGGGCGCCGACCGTATGAACAGTCTGAAGCATCTTGGCCTGCCTATCATGGCCGTCGGGTTGAAAAGCGGGGATGAAGTCCTGCAAACCCGGCAAAACGGTCATATGCGCACGATTTACCTGCAAGACAATCGTGTGGTGGGCTTCCAGTTGGTCGGTGACATCAAAACCGCAGGCATCTTGCGAGCCTTGATGAACCGGGGTGAGAACATCCAACCCTACAAAGACCGGCTGCTCAACCCCAATTTCGGTCAGGGCATGCTGGTATGGGAATCCATCGCACCGTACGCGTGAAAATCGTAGACATAAACATGAGAGACGTGCTTGAATGCACGCTCTCATGTTTTTTCCTTTCACCAAATTAGTTAACGGACGATTACCGCATCGAGGGAGCCTCTGGTACGGTTTCGCTTATCAGGGGTGACAAAGACCAATTTGAGTGTATGCGAGCCGGGAGCAAGCTGACCAGGATAGTCC
>JAFGKO010000299.1 GCA_016928525.1 Anaerolineales bacterium
AATAGTGTTTCTCACTATTTCAAAGAGAGTTACCTCTTCTTCATAGCTCATCCGTTCCGATGCCTCCATTTCATCTTCCCTCTATCGTGAACTTGGTGTCACGTCTGAACCCCTCCGTGCCAACATACCTTGAGACAGTTAATAAAAGAACGAATGCAAAATCATATAACCAGGTATCGTTTCAATTATATTTTCCGGATCACGCTCGTGCTTTTGGGGATAATCCTCATCTCCGCGCGCATGGTTGCAGCCGACGCCTTAATTGATTCGAATTCAAGTTCGGTTATCAGTTCTGGGGCGGAAATTGATTACCCACCATTTAGTATCGTAAACGATGCGGGCGAGGTCAGCGGTTTTTCGGTGGAATTGATGCGTGCGGCCTTAGCGGCCATGGGGCGCGATGTGACTTTCCGTACCGGTCCGTGGGCTGAGGTGCGCGGCTGGCTGGAGCAGGGTGAAATCCAAGCCCTGCCTTTAGTGGGACGTACGCCTGAGCGGGAATCTCGGTTCGATTTTACCGTACCTTACATGTCTCTTCACGGGGCGATCGTTATCCGTAAGAGCGAGACCAGCATCAAAACTCTTACGGATCTGCGTGGGCGGCGGGTAGCCGTAATGAAGGGAGACAACGCGGAAGAATTTTTGAAGCGGGAGGATCGCGATTTCGACATTCAAACTACATCCACCTTTGAAATGGCCATGCATCAATTGGCTGCTGGCCAATATGATGCGGTGGTGATTCAGCGGCTAGTGGCGCTGCGACTGATTCAGAAGACTGGCCTTACCGAACTACAAGTCATCGACCGGCCTATTGAAGGTTTCAAGCAGGATTTTTGCTTCGCCGTTCGAGAAGGCGACCGCGATACTCTGGCCCTGCTCAACGAGGGATTGGCTATCGTGATGGCCGACGGCACGTATCGCCATTTGCACGCCAAGTGGTTTGCCGACATGCAATTACCCTCTGACCGCCCCATTGTTGTAGGTGGTGACCGGAACTTTCCACCCTACGAATATCTGGACGAAAATGGGCATCCATCTGGCTACAACGTAGATTTGACCCGCGCCATCGCCCGGGAGATGGGCTTAAATATCGAGATTCGACTCGGTCGCTGGCCGGAACGGATGAATGCCCTAAAGACTCAAAAAATCGATGTGATTCAAGGCATGTTCTATTCGGCCAACCGCGATCAATATTTTGATTTTACTCCGGCGCACACCGTGAGCCACTACGTGGCGGTAGTGCGCAAAGGCGAAGGGCCAGCGCCGGAAACGATAGAAGCATTGGCAGACAAACGCATCGTGGTGGAACGCGGCGACATCCTGCACGACTTCGCCGTTGAGCATGGGCTGGAAAATCAAATCACCATTGTCGGAGATCAGGAAGAAGCTCTCCGTGAACTGGCCGAGGGTAAACACGATTGCGCATTAGTGTCGCGGATCACAGTCCTTTTTCTGATCGACAAACATGGCTGGACCAACTTGGTTCTGGGGAAAAAACCACTACTTGTTTATGAATACTGTTACGCCGTAGCCAACGGCCAACAAGCCCTATTAGCCCAATTCAGCGAAGGATTAAAGGCGCTGGAGAACAGCGGAGAATACCGGCAGATTTATGACAAGTGGCTCGGCGTGTATAAAAAACAACCGATGTCTTTTCTAACCGCATTGCGCTATACGGCCATGATTATTATCCCGTTGCTGCTTATGTTGTCGGCTGCTTTTATTTGGACTTGGACATTGCACCGAAATGTGGCGGAAAAAACAAAGGCGTTGCAAGCGTCAGAGACCCGCTACAGGAGGCTTTTTGAATGCGCGCAGGACGGTATCCTGATTCTGGATGCCGAAACGGGCGAAGTGGTTGACGTCAATCCGTACTTGCTGCAACTGCTGGGGTATGATCGCGGCGCACTTGTGGGCAAGCCGCTCTGGGACATTGGGCCTTTTCACGATATTGCCGCATCGCGCGATCTCTTTCGCGTGCTGCAAGAGAGAGAATATGTACGCTACGAGCATTTGCCGCTGCAAAGCGCCAGTGGGGGACTCGTGGATGTGGAGTTTGTCAGCAATGTCTATCTGGCGAACGATCTCAAGGTCATCCAGTGCAACATCCGGGACGTCACCGAGCGCAAGTGCGCCGAAGAGGCGCTGAACCGGGAACACGCGATGCTGGCCCGCACCGAGGCGGCGGCCCACGTGGGGAGTTGGGAGTGGGAAGCCGAAGGCGACAAAGTCACCTGGTCGGACGAGCTTTTCCGCATCTTCGGGCTGGAACCGGCGGACGAGGCCCCGCCCTTCGCCGAGCACCAGACCTTCTATGTGCCTGAGGATCGCGCCCGGTTGGCCCAGGCTGTCGAGGAATGCGTGACGAACGGCATGCCCTACGATCTGGAAGTGCGCGTGTTGCGCTGCGACGGCGAATTGCGTCACTGCCTTGTGCGGGGATTCCCCGAACACGACACTGACGGCGCGGTCAAGCGTTTGTACGGCAGTCTGCAAGACATCACCGAAATCCGGCGCCAGGAAGAACGCATCACCACCCTGAGCTATATGCTGGACGACGCGCCTGCGTCCATCACCATCCACGACACCGACGGGCGCTTTCTATTCGCCAATGCGGCAACCGCGTCATTGCACGGCTACGAGAGCATGGAGGGGTTCATGGAGATCAATCTCCACGAACTCGACGTGCCTGAGAGCGAAGCCGCGATAGCCGAACGCATGCGAGAAATCGCTGAGGAGGGCGAGGCCCGTTTCGAGGTCGAGCACTATCGCAAAGACAGCTCGACCTTCCCGCTGGACGTGCTGGCCAAGCGGATCGAATGGGAAGGCCGCCCCGCCATCCTCAGCATCGCCTCCGATATTACGGAACGTAGAATGGCTGAGGACCGGTTAAAGCGCAGCTACGAATTGTTGGAGAAACTGGCCGCACAGGTGCCCGGTGTCATCTACCAGTACCGTTTATTCCCGGATGGGCGTTCTTGTTTTCCCTATGCCAGTCCTGGCATGTGGGAGATTTACGAGGTTACGCCAGAGGAAGTGGAGCAGGACGCAACCCCGGTCTTTGGCCGCCTGCATTCCGAAGATGCGACACGCGTTTCCGAGGCGATCTTTGAATCCGCCCATACTCTGGAAACCTTCTACTGTGAATTCAGAGTGGTTCTGCCGGATCAGGGCCTGCGCTGGCGCTGGTCGCAGGCAGAACCACAGCGGACGGAAGACGGCGGAACCCTGTGGCACGGCATTATTCTGGACATCACTGATCGCAAGCAAGCCGAGGAGGCGCTGCGGCACTCGCATGAATTGATGCAGTATATTATTGAACATTCCAACGGCGGCGTCGCGGTGCATGATCGTGACCTGCGCTATACTTTTGTCAGCCAGCGTTATTTGAAAGACTATGGGGTTCAAGAGCCAAACATCATCGGGAAGCATCATTACGACGTCTTTCCCGGCCTGCCGGAAAAATGGCGCGAAGTCCATCGAAAGGCCCTTGCGGGAGAAGTCAGCAGGTCGGAAAGAGACCCGTATGAACGCGCCGACGGCACAGTCGAATGGACGCGTTGGGAGTGTCGGCCTTGGTATGAAAAGGCTGGGGATATCGGTGGAATCATCGTTTATACCGAGATGATCACCGAGCGGGTCAAGGCCGAAGAGACGCTTATCCGGCAACAGCGGTCCATCGAACTGTCCAACCGGAT
>JAFGKO010000300.1 GCA_016928525.1 Anaerolineales bacterium
CTGATTTTTTGCAGATCAAGGCCTTGGCTTTCCCGAACTAGCATAAGGCCCTGATAGTAAAAAAGTCACCCCTTGCGGGTGACTTTTTTGTTGGTTTGGGATGTAACCGCTTCAAGCAGAATTACAAAAGTTCAATGGTCGACTTATCTAGCGATACGATGATTTTAGAAATTGTGCCATCGCGTTTGAAGATGTGCTGGCTGGCTTCAACGTCCAGGCTGAAGCCGGAAACCTCTGTAAGCTTGTCATCTGCGAAATGGAGCTGCACCCCGGCAGTTCCACCAAGTTTATAAATGATCGGCGTCTGGCAAAAGGTGAAAGCCAGCGAATCTGCCGCTAATTCGATTGGTTGGGTGTTGCCATCCAGTGCAACGTACTCGAAGCTGGTTGGCTGCTTTAGAAATTCTTTCTTTCGTAGCAGCACGGGATCAAAAATGATTTGCCCATCTTTAATGAATACGCCTAATTCCACCAGGCGGGTCAAGATTTCCTCTTTGACCTGCCCGGTCATGCCGGGCTGTTTGGCGCCCTGTCCCTTGGGGGTGTGGGAGTACGGATCGGTCGGGAAAGCGCCGTACACATCCGGCGGCTTGTTGAATCCCAGGCCCTTACGAATATCGTAATATCGCTCTGCCAGGCCCTGGATGGTTTCCGGCGCTGCATTGAGTTCTAATGCCAACAGGTAATTTTCTTGCGCGGCCAGCAGCAATTTGGTAACCATATGCCAGTAGATACTGCCCAATCCCTCGTAGGCAAAGAATGTCCCCGAGCGCCCGGTGAAGGTATCGTGCCGGAAGACTTCCTCGAACAGGGCCAGGATTTTCTCCCGGTCGGTGGCAACCAGCTCGGCGTAGGCTTCCTGCTGCCCGAGTTGGTCCAGCGTTTGCTTGACACCGTCGGCGTTGCGGAACATGCCGTTGAAATGAAAATCTCCGTTTTCATCCTGGACGATCAAACTGCGCTCGCCATTTTTCACCAATGCCTGCACCAGATTTATCGCCGCGGTTTTGTCCACTGGCAGGTGGTTCTTGATGATAAAGGCGGGCAGGTCCCGGTCAGGATAGAGGATATAGCTATGCTGGTCGACGCGGTATAGGGCGCTCTCGCGCAAGCTTTGCAGCAAGTTGAGCGCCTCCTGCGGCGTCAGCAAGCCGGAAGATAGGATGGCGACCTGGCCTTCCAGCATTTCATACAGGTAATCGATTTCGGCAGTGTCTTGCCTCAATTTGAGAACGTTATAAGCGTGGAATAAGCCATCCGCCCGCCGGTTCGCTTGCAGCGTATGTTCGATATATCGGCGGGTCAGTTCCAGGAAGGATTGCAATTCGCTGACCGAGATCGACACGAATTCGCCCTGGAACCCGCACTCGTAGATATTCCAGCGATAATCGCTTCCGGCCTTGCCTAGTAGATCGATCATGGTACGGCGTGCTTCATTAGAGAAAGTGGCGCTCAAATTCTCCGAAAACTTGGTTAATATGGCAAAGATATGCGTAAAAAAGGTCTTGACTTCCTCGCTGACCGCCAGATTTGTGTCTATAATTCCATTAAGCAAGCTTTGCCAGAATACGACATAGCGGCGCAAATAGCCCAGCGTAACCACAGACAAACCCTTGCCGACCAGCGCATTGTTGGCATCGTTCCATTCCGGACGCTGGGTGTTCATCCAGATGCCGCCTTCAGGAACGAAATTGACCAGCTTGGCTAAAAGCAGGGTCAATAATTTTTCACTCAAAGTCACGTGGAAGATTTGCTCGTCGGGGCCGAAGACCAATTTGCCATCGCTGCCAACCAGCGCGACTTCTTTCTCGGTCAGGTTGTGAGCCTCAAAATCGAAATCAATGGACTTGGATGGATCATCGACCAGATCGGTATACGGTTTGATGCGATAGGGCACGTTGACGTAACAGAAAATCCGCCGGGTGAGCAGGTCGCGCAGCTTTCCGGGATGATAATGGGCGGATAGCTCCAGGAGCTTTTCAAGATAGATGATCTGGTGATCGGACCAATAGCCGATATTGGCCCAGGGATTATCGGGTTCGGGCACTTCCCATTCCACGCCCGCGCGCGTAACCCGGTAGGGATTATAGCCATCCGGTGTACCGGCATTTACAAAAGTGGCGATCATGCTCTCCACAAATTCTGGGTAAGAGCAGGCCAGGGCTTCCCAGTTCTGGAAGAGATCGCGCCAGTTGCCCTGGTAATCCAGACGTTGGCTGCCATCTGGGTTTTTCAGGTTGATCGAGAAGCGGTTCCAGGGGCGGCTGGGGTCGCCGTGGCGGCGGCTGAAAGTCAGCGGCAGGTAACCGAAACACAGGCGTTCCAGATTGGGGTCTTCACTTTTCCTGGCCTGCGCGAGCAAGTGTTCGATGGTCATGTTTTCGGGCAGTTCATCCAGGAAGCTTCGATGCTGCTCTAAAACGGCATGGTTGCGGGTATGCAAGAAATCGATCAAATCCGCTTTGTTGACCGTGTAGTTATCATTGAAGATCCCACCGCGCATGGTGTTGAAGAGTACGTTGGCATAGTGATGGGCACTGCTGAGTTGATCGCCGCTAACTTGCAGGCCATCCGCTCTGGCGATGATCGTGTTCAGGGCTTCGCTTCCCAAAGCAATATCGGCTTCGAGTGCCGTGATGATCTCTTTGACAGGCTGTTTGAGTACGTTGATATTGGCTGCAATGTCGGCGCTGTCTTGATTGACTTCCAGTACCAAGCGCCATGCTTTGCTTTCATTTTCGGCCAGTGTAAGCGTGGTGTTGAGCAGGTAAGCGCCGCGGTAGCCGCGCACGTCTGTCTCATTGGTCAGCTCTGCGCCTTTGCGGAAATCAGCCGCCTGGTGGGTGGATAGCAGGTGGGTGGGCTGCTCGAGGCCGACGTGCCAGACCGTGGTTGCCTTGAGCGATTCGCTCGGTTCTGCCAGGTCGGTCAGGGTCGAACTCAAACTGAAGATGCCCAGACCGGTCTCGGGTTCCAGCTCGCAGCGTTTATAGGCGTTCAGCAAGTTGCTGAAGGTGGTTTGTAGAAGTGTGGTTACGCCAAACGGTAGCACGTTCTGCACGCCGGATAACAAACTGACCTGGGCAGTTTCATCCTTATCGTTATGCAGCCACATGGTCAGCACGAAACCGAAGCGGTCGCTGGTGCGCCAGGACTGGCGGTAAGTCAACCCCAGATTCAGGTTGCTTTCTTCGAAGATCAGCTTGTTTCCCCGGATGTTTTTGTATAGCTTGCGTTCGATGTTGTACAGGCCCGCGTAGCGCGCTGAAAACGGCTCCCATAGTGAGGTATCTTCACCCCTGTTAACCAGGAAGATCGAAAGCGGGCCGGTGTTTGGGTTGCTTTCGCTGACCTTATCATCCGTGTCATAGGGGAATAGCGCTGACTCTGCATTCTGACGTCCGGCGGTCAGGCCCCCGGTGCTTGAAATGAACATCCAATGATCCGAGTTGCTCACCACACTCATGAAGAAGGGCGGCATCTGGTCATAGTTGTCGATGCAGTAATAAAGCTCCCCCGCTATCTCGATAAATTCGCCTGCTACTTTGACCTGCGGGGATTGGTAATTGCAACTGCCGATTTTGATGGCTGGCTTCATCGTAACTCCTTGGATTTTCATAAGACATATCTGGGCACTTCAATTTTAACACGCTTCGTGGTTATCAATATTTCCCGACATCTGTAAAATTCCACCCCGGATACTACTTTCGGAGGATGACATGCTTGTATTTTGAGATTATCCTACAGATAAAAGAAGTACATCGATAGGAGAATAAAATGATTTCTGACAGAAAAGCTACCCCGGTTGAGCGATTTTTTACACGCTCGCCATTTTCAATCGTAACTATGGTAGCCCGGATTAAAGGTAAGGTTACTGAAAAAATGCTGCGGAACGCAGTTGAGAAAGCCCAGCAACGCCATTTCCTGCTCAGGGTTCGGATCAAAGACAACCAGGACCATACCCAATGGTTTACACCGGATGACGTTCAGGAAATCCCGATTGAGGTTGTGGAACGGAAATCGCAGGATGATTGGATTGAAGTTCACGCCGCGGCTATGAAGCGCCCGTTTGAATTCGAGACGCGTCCCGCCATCCGCTTTATTCTGGTGCAGTCGCCAGATATATCCGAGTTAATCATCTTGTGCCACCACATGATTTGTGATGGCATGTCGCTGGCTTATCTGGCTAGAGACCTGTTGGTATATCTGGGCGATCCAGCGCAGGAAGTGGACGTATTACCGGCTCCGCCAACCATAAACCTGGATAATCTCCCTACGGATGTATCCCAGTCTGGTTTGGCAAAATTCTTCATCAATCGCATGAATCAAAAATGGGCCGAGCAAAGCGAATACTTCGACCAGAAAGATTACCGGGTTTTGACTCAGGCTTATTGGGATCACTACACCCATGCGGTCTTGTCTGTCGAGTTGTCGGAGGGGGAGACTTCGGCTTTGGTAGACCGCTGTAGGGCAGAACAGGTGACGGTGAACTCTGCACTGTCGGCTGCCTTTTGTGGCGCGCAGAGCTTTGTAGAAGGCGAGCGGCCCTATCATAAAAAGATCGTGGTTGCCGCCAGCTTGCGAGACCGATTGCCGAAATCGCCCGGTGAGGGCATAGGGATGTATGCCGGGGGCGTCGAACTGGCTTTCAAGTATAACCATCAGCGCGGCTTCTGGGAAAACGCACGTGCTTTTCATAGGGCGATCAGTCCGAAATATACCAACAAACGCCTGTTCGGGGATGTGCTCAACTGGCTTTATCTGGACCCGACTATGTTTGAAGCGATGAATTTTAAGAAACTGGGCGAACTTGTCCCTATGGATTCATCCCGATATAAAAAGTTGGCTGCTTTCAGCAAGCAGGCCGATGTGGTTTCGAGCATTCTAGAGCGGGACCAGCTTTTATCATTGGAAAGCAAACATTGGGGGACGGCGACCACCAATCTCGGGCGGCTGGATTTCCCGAAACATTACGGCAAGCTGGAATTGGGTCGTTTGATCATGCAGCCCGGCGGCGGCATCCCGCTGGCGAATGCCAACCTGGTATTGGGGGCGGTTACCTGTGCCGGAAAACTCAGCCTGGTGCTTGAATATGCAGCAGAGGCGGTTGAGCCTGGCGTGATGCAGCAAGTCAGGGCAAAAGCCATGGCGTATTTGGCATAGCAGTCAAAGGATACTGGCGACCAAGAAACTATCGCTCGATCAACCGGTTACATATGAAGTAAAAGTTCCAGGTGTGCTCGACAAGCAGCGGCTGGATCGGAATGGGGGCATGCAGGTCGCCACTGAAAGCGGCGGAGATCGCGGCCCAATTTCTATCCTGACCATCACCGTCGATCAGGCCGGATTGCAGGGATTATTACGACATCTTTACTCCCTGGGACTATCGTTGATTTCAGTGATTTGTATTGATTATCCGTGAGTGTTTTTGGGTAAATTGAGGCGATCGACCGGAATCGAAACCACCCGCACAACGGGTGTTTTTTTGACTTAATCGGAATAGTTTTCTGCGCGCGACAAAAGGGTAGGTAAACAAAATAACGTGAAAGGCTTGAAAAAATGAGGGTTCGCTCGCAAACTTAGGTTGCGAAACCAACAAGGAGCGAGCCATGAACCCTCAAACACAATTTTGCCCTAATACTGCCTGCCCCGCAAGGGGACAGATTGGCAAAGGGAACATCAAGATCCATAGTCGCCAGGAAAACAGGTACGGCTGCACACAATGTCGGCGTACATTCAGCGCAAAACGAGGCACAGCCATGCAAGGGCTGAAGAAATCGAACGAATTGTTTGAGACGGTGGTGACCTTGCTGGCCTATGGCTGTCCGATTGCGGCAATTGTGGCGGCATTCAAGCTAGATGTGCGCACGGTGCGCAGTTGGTTACTGAAAGGTGGCCGCCATTGTGAACAAGTCCATGCTCACATAGTACAAAGTCAGCAAATTGATCTTGGACAGGTGCAAGCTGATGAAATCAAGGTCAAGGCACAAGCTCAGCATTTTTGGATGGCTTTTGCAATGATGATCGCAACCCGCTTATGGCTAGGTGGAGTGGTCAGTGAGAAGCGAGACAAAAAGTTGATCGCCGAGTTGGCTGCACAAATCCGCTCAGTAGCCTTGTGTCGCCCTTTGTTATTAGCCGTTGATGGTCTGGCAAGTTATGTGAA
>JAFGKO010000301.1 GCA_016928525.1 Anaerolineales bacterium
AATCTCGTTTTCTTCATCGGAATCTCCTTGCTTATTTTGCCAGAAGATTCCACTTCCGACTGGTACTATTTTAGGGGAGGGTTACCACCCGCTTCCATATCATCAAAGCCTGCGAAGATTCGCTTCGACGCCTGCAGACCGACCACATCGATCTTTACCAGCTTCACCGTCCGCCATTGTCGCACCCGCAGGACGAGACTCTGCGCGCCTTCGATGACCTGATCCACGCCGGGAAAGTTCTTTATATTGGCTGTTCCACGCATCCGGCCTGGATGGTGATGGAAGCCCTGTCCCTCAGTGAGCGTTACGGATTGAACCGTTACATCAGCGAACAGCCTCCATATAACCTGCTCGATCGCCGCATCGAGAACGAACTCATCCCGCTCTGCCAGAAATATGAAATGGCGGTCATCCCCTGGTCGCCGCTGGCGATGGGTATATTGGCGGGTCGTTATCCCCAACCTGACAATTATCCAGAAAATTCCCGCGCCCATCTTTGGGATAGCAGCATGGTCAAAGCGCGTATCACCCAGCGTGGGATAGATGTGGGCCAAGCAGTGAGCAAAATGGCGCAGGAGCGCGGACTCACAGCGTCACAATTGTCCCTGCTGTGGGTCAAGGATCAGCCCGGAATAACAGCACCGATCACTGGTCCGCGCACGCCCGCGCATTTGGAAGATGCGCTTGGCATCATTGAGAAAAAACTCGATGACGCTGACCGACCGTTGTTCGACGAACTTGTCCATCCGGGCAACGCAGTCGCAGATTTCCACAACTCGAATGATTGGATGAAAGCTCGCATTATTTCCTGATTTCACGTACTTGGTCTGCTTTATGATATTAGAAGATGAACTGCTTTGAAACGCACATTTCACGTTCAAGAGTTAAAATCAATCTGGATGTGATGGGGAACCAATGACGTGATATAAGCATTTTGAGACGTACATCAACTCGTTATATTTTACTGGTCTGCTCATACATACGATTATTTTCAATTCAGTCCGTTACTTTATCAAGGTTATGACATGCGACCTTATGTTCGCCGTCCGCATCACGCAGTTCGGGCATAGTTTTCTTGCACTCCTTTGTTGCAAAACGGCACCTTGGATGGAACGGACATCCCGATGGAGCGTGAATAGGGCTGGGCACCTCGCCTTCCAGAATAATACGAGTCCTATTCTTTTCCAAATAATAATTTGTAATTGGTACAGCCGAAAGCAATGCCCTAGTATATGGATGCATGGGATTTTCGTATATCTCCTTTGCATCCATCATCTCTACAATCTTACCAAGATACATAACTGCAATCACATCCGCAATATGATGAACAACCGCCAAATCATGTGCAATAAAGAGATAAGTCAATCCACGTTCCTGCTGCAATCTTTTCAACAAATTAATAACCTGTGCTTGAATAGAGACATCCAGTGCGGAAACAGGCTCATCACATACAATCAATTCTGGATTACACGCCAACGCTCTGGCAATGCCAAGACGTTGGCGCTGTCCCCCCGACATCTCGTGCGGGTATCGATCGCCCATGGAAACATCCAGTTCAACCGCTTCCAACAACTCGTTTACGCGAGTCGTGATTGCCTGCGACGAATGATGCCGTTTATCCGAAACAATGGCTTCCTTCAAAATCGCGTATACAGACTGGCGCGGGTCCAGAGAGCCAAAGGGATCCTGGAATATCAGCTGAATGTCACGGCGGAACGGACTGATTTGCGCCTTGGTCATCTTTGTAATATCAATGCCCTTATAAAAAACGTGTCCGCCCGTTGGTTGATAAATACGTAAAACGCATTTGCCTGTCGTCGTCTTTCCGCATCCGCTTTCACCTACTAGGCCAAATGTCTTACCATTTTCGATTACAAAACTGATACCGTCAACTGCCTTTACTTCACCAACCATTCTTCCAAAGAAGCCTTTCCGAATAGGGAAATACATCTTCAGGTTTTCAACTTTTAGTATTGGATTGCTATTCAGGTTCTCGCTCATTGCTTGTTCGCCTCCACATCAAGATGACAGGCTACAAAATGCTCGTTTTCTCCAACCTGACGAAGTGCGGGATATTCCTCTCTGCACTTCCCGTACACATACGGACAGCGAGGGGCAAACGTACACCCTAACGGCAAATCATGTAACCTTGGTGGCGCACCTTGAATAGGCACCAAATCGCGATCCTTTTTCGAATCCAACTTCGGGACACTATCCAGCAATCCGAGTGTATAGGGATGCTTTGAATGCATCAAGATATCTTCAGTAGTTCCCGATTCCACGATCTTCCCTGCGTACATAACATAAACGCGAGCTGCATACCGCGTTACGAGTCCAAGATTGTGTGTTACCACAATGATGGAGGTTTTGTATTTCTCCACGAGATACAGTAGCAGTTCCATGACCTGCGCCTGCGTGGTCACATCCAGGGCCGTAGTGGGCTCATCAGCTATGATAATTCTTGAACGACAAGCAATTGCAGTTGCTATCATTGCCCTTTGACACATGCCACCACTCAATTGAAACGGATAATTATTCATACGCTCTTCGGCATCGGGAATGCCTACATCCCTCAACGATTCAACACCGATCTCCCATGCTTCCTTATTGCTGCATTTTCTATGTGTTTTGATGACCTCTGTCAACTGCTGACCAATTGTCAAAACAGGATTCAGAGATGTCATCGGCTCTTGAAATATCATTGAAATACCAGCACCACGGATTTTCCGCATATCCTGAGAGCTTGGCTGATAATCCAGTAAATTTTTACCATCAAACAATACTTGCCCTCCCAAAATCTTTCCTGGCGGGATTTGGATAAGCTGTAAGATGGACATCTGCGTCACTGACTTTCCGCATCCACTCTCACCTACAATGGCAATGATCTCCTGCTCGTTCAAATGAAAGGAAACACCGTCAACTGCCTTTACTTCGCCAGAAACAGTAAAGAACGAGGTTTTTAGATTTTTTACTTCAAGCAGTTTTTTCTTTTCCATTACAGCTTTCCTCTTAATCTCGGATCAAGTGCGTCACGTAAACCATCGCCAACAATATTGAATGCAACAACTACCAGCATAACGCACAGTCCGGGGAGAATGGCCAGCCGCGGATGTAAAATCAAATAATCATAACCCTCGGAAACCATCACGCCCCATGCCGGAGTGGGAGCTGAAATACCTACGCCCAAGTATGCAAGACCAGCTTCGACCATAATTGCTATACCGAGGCTCATGGTGAGAAGAACAATCAGGGGTGCAAAGCAATTAGGCAGCAGATGTTTTATTATTATCTTGAAGTCGCTTTGGCCGACCAGTGCTGCTGCCGTAATATAATCATTGTTCTTGAGCGACAATACCATGCCATACACCATACGCGTGTACGCCGGTATTGCGCCAATACCAATTACAAAGCTAATTGCCAGCAGATTCTGTCCGACAGCCATGGCCAAAATCATCGACAAAATCAAGGAAGGGATGGACAATTGAGCATCTATAAGGCGCATGATGACCGAACTAATAAAACCTTCAAAATATCCAGCAATTAGGCCAAGAATAATGCCTATCAGGCTTCCCCATATGCTCGCGAGCAAGCTAGTCACAAGCGAGATACGGGCACCATACAGCAGGCGCGTAAGCAAATCGCGCCCAATATTATCTGTTCCCAGTAAATGCTCAGTAGACGGCTTTGCAAACAATTGCGTCAAATCCTGTTCATATGGCGTGTATGGCGTTAATATTGGGGCAAGCAGTGCTGCAAGTACGAACACGATGATGATCGCAAAGCTTAACTTGGCAATGATGCCGCGACCATAAACCACGCGGAAGAACTGTTTTACGTTATCGGTATTCATATTTGCAATCATCTGTCTATTAACTCCTTGATAACCTAATGCGTGGATCTATAACACCATAGAGAATGTCTACTATAAGATTTGCGGCAACAGTGAACAACGATATGATCAGCACGCAGCTTTGCACGACAAAATAGTCGCGGTTACTGATTGCGTGTGTCAGCATCGTACCAATTCCCGCTATGCTAAATACTTGTTCCACAAGCAACGAACCGCCAATGACTACTCGTACCTGCATACCGATGATCGTGATAACAGGAATCAATGCGTTCTTCAATGCATGTCTGAAAATTGTCTTGTGCTCGGGAATACCATTTGCACGAGCGGTACGAATATAATCCTGATTGATGACCTCCAGCATATTGGAACGGGTCTGTCTGGCGAGAGAAGCAAGCATTACGATGCACATACAAAAGACGGGCATAATCGCTTTCTTAAGAAAGAGTGGGAAATTTTCTGATGGCGCTGTATAGCCCTGTATCGGCAAGAGTTTCAACTCTATCGCAAAGATATATATACCAACGATGCCAAGCCAGAATTGGGGCGTTCCTACGCCCAATGTTGCGATCAATGTTATTAACTGGTCTATCCATTTGCCGCGTCTCAAGGCACTAATTATGCCAAATCCAACACCAACGATGACCGCAATAATCATCGCGGGAATACCTAATGAAACCGTCCTCGGCAGACGTTCTCTAAGCAGTTCCGTAACTGTTCTTTTAAAAACAATAGATATGCCGAAATCGCCCTGAAACAACCCCGTAATCCACAAAAAGTACTGTTCAACAAGAGGCTTTGTTAAATTGAGTTCTTCGCGTACACGCTGCACGTCCTCTTCTGCGGCTTCATATCCCATCGCCAAACGGACAGGGTCACCGGGCAAAATGTGCATGATCGAAAAGACAAACACCGAGACTAAAAACACAACCAAGATCGAAATCAATACCCTTTTTATGATAAAGCTAATCATGGGCTCACCGCCTTGTATAGTTGGTTTTTCATTGCATCATTAGCGTGCAAATACTATTCTATAGGTTCTTGAAATCAACTTCAAGATCAATCCATTTATCGTGATCTACAAGGGTCATCATCTGTTGTTTAAACGTTGGATAGCCGCCCATATCGTGCATTTCGGAATAAACAGAATTTTGATTCTTGAAGTTTTCAAGGCCATATTTCATCATTCCATACATGACTGCTTTTTCAAAGATGTGCATAGTTACAAAATTGAATCCTAACGGATACACATCATTCAGGTTAATATTAGGAACGCCATTTTTTGACGCGACATCGGGCCACATCTTCCAGCCTTTGACATACCTTGCTACTCGTTGCGCATCCTCCAGGTCATGAACATTGACCATGATCATCTCAGCACCCAATTCCTTTGCCCGCAAGGCACGTTCTATTGCTTCAATGAAACCTTCCTCGTTTTTGAGAGGCAAACCAATCCGTGCAATGGTAACGCAATCCGTCCCTTCACAAGCAGCCAGGGTGGCCTTCACTTTTGAAAGCCACAAATCGCGCGGCACTACCTTCATAGCCTCACTTATGGTTATTTTTTTACCTTTGGCCAGTGCATAGAAGAATCGTTCTGCTCCGCGAACACCTGTTGAGTCATCAATCGTAATACCCATTGCGCCCGCTTTTACAAGGCGATACATGTTACGATAGACAACAACAGGGCTCTCGCCAAAACCGTCATCTGCATCAACAATCAACGACAACGGATTTACATTTGTTATGCGTTCGGTAATCCATACGATTTCATCAATTGTAGAGAATCCCATATCGGGTAAACCATCCATGCTGTAAGAGACAGCGCCCCCCGAAAGCATTAATGACTTAAATCCACAAAGATCGGCTGCTCTTGCCGAAAGACAATCATACACACAGGGAGCAAAAACCTGCCCTTCTGAAAGTAGATCTCGAAACTTATTTTTTTCTTCCATGGTAGTATCCTCACGCCATTACTCAAATTTGATGTCATAGGATTTTGAATTAACTTCCTTCAAATCATTGAATTCATCTTCCATCGGCATCCATTTTTTCCAATGGGCCAACAGAACATGATGATCTTTTCCGGGAAGCCAACCATCAAAATCATGTTCATCAATATAGACGGTGTTTTGGTCCTTGATTGTGCGCATGCCATAATCGAGCATGCCAAACATTGCACCTTTTTCCGTATAATGCATGGTGACCAGGTTAAATCCAAGCTTTTCAATATCAGCCAGATCCACATCAGATTTTCCATCGGTCACACTAACATCAGGCCACATCTTCCAACCCGGATCACTTTTTGCAACAAGCTTGCCCTGTTCAAGTGTCTTAAGCCCGATAACCATGGTCATGTCTGCACCAAGCGCACGAGCTGCAATGCAACGCTCAACGGCTTCTTCCATTCCAAGATGGGATGGGGTCGTAACAAGAAAAGGGTACGACGAAGCTACATCGTAACGCTCAGTGGGTTTTTCTATTCCATGTTGTGAAACGAGCGCTTCCGTACGAGCGATCACCATGCAATCCGTATTCTTGACAGCTTCCACAGCGGCTTTGATCTTCGACAAAAAGACTTCTCTGGATACTACTTGGTGCGGGCCTTCATTTTTATTGAATTGTCGTTCCCAACCGCGAATGCCCGTGGAATCATCAATGGTTACTGCCATTGCTCCCGCTTTGGCAAGGCGCATAACTGTACGATAGGTATTAAGAGGAGATTCGCCGTACCCATCATCTGCATCAACAATGATGGGAAGAGGTGAATAATCCGTTATACGGGTTGTCATCCAAATCAATTCATCGGGATTTAACATTCCCATATCAGGAATTCCACACATACTGTAAGCATAGGCCCCGCCAGAGAGCAGCGCAGCCTTAAATCCGGCAAGTTCCACGCACCGCACCGAGATACAATCATACACACAAGGGGCAAAGACCTGTCTCTGGTTTAATAACTCTCTAAGTGTTGTCTTTTTTTCATTCATTTTGTAATGCGTCCTTTGTTTGGTCAAACCTGGAATCAAGTATATTAAGAAAATTCAGCAATGCCCTCAATTGCATAAGCCCGCACTGGTGAGGAATCGAGGCCTTTGATATACAGAGGAGAATATGACATGAAAAATACATCCTTTTCTAGAAGTTCTAGGTTCTTCAGCACCTCGAGAAAAAGGATATTTTCTGCGAGCAACACATCATGGAAAGGTTTTACATCCTCATTCCGGTTTTCAATAGATACGCCGTCACCGAAACCAACACATTTGACCTTGCGGTCACGCAACCAGATGGCTGTTTCTTTGTTAACAAACAGGCGCTTGTCCTCTTCAGTGTTGGTTTTTTCTGTAAACGGGGGTAACTTATAGGGCGAATCGATGATGATGATGTCTCCGTCACGAAGTTTTTTGCCACAGCCTTCTTCCAACATCTCGGGTGAGATATAGGAATTAGGTTCCGCATTCACAAAATTAACATAGACCGCTCGGCCTAAAAAACTTGTTAAAGGCAATGAAGATACATCAGGCCAGTTATCGTCATGATGATACGGGCATTCTGCGTGCGTTCCCAGGTGGCTTGTAATATCAATATTAGTATGAAAATCGGGAATGGGCCCGCCCGTATTGAAACGGAACAGATGACAGCGCCTGGTTTCCGTTGCAGGATCAAGCGGTTTTGTCAGGTCAATAACTCGCAAACTTCCCATTTGGTGGACGCTCATGTTTTTCTCCGAATTAGCCAGATTTACTTATTTAAGCTTTTATTTTCCATTGCGTGTATTAAATGAACAACAAACTCATGATATGGCACTGCAATTCCCAGGCGTTTTGCAGTTTCTACAACAGAACCACTGATCGTATCTACTTCGGTGCGAACGCCATTCTTTAAATCTGCGTAAATGGAAGTGTATCCACCTTTTGCATTTGTTAGAACCATTTTGATGTTCCCAATAACCTCCTCCACATCGAATTGTGCAAATCCTTCCGCATTCGCAACCGTAACGGCTTCATGCACAAGCTTTTCCATCAATAGACTTGCATATAGATCATCCAAAATAAAGCCTAGTGGAACTTGCAAAATAGCTGTTAGTGAGCTTGCTGCTGTATTTAAGAATATTTTTGTCCAAATGTGCTTTTTAACATTATCAGAAACTATTGTTTCAAAGCCACAATTTGAAAAGTTATCTGCAATATGCTGTACTTTTGTACTGTTTCCCCCTAACACGCCGATCGTTGTTTTACCGCCGCCCCCATGATGAATGTGCCCGTCTGAGATGATGGAACTGTTGTGTTGGGTAGTCCCTATCAAAACATGGTCGCTATCGATAAACTGAAGCAGCTTGGTTTCATGCCCTGCACCGTTTTGCAACGTCATAATATAGGTGTCTTTTCCAATCAAGTGCTGATTTTGCTGTAAGGCTTCAAGGGTAAACATTGCCTTGACAAAGACGATGATCAAATCCATTTCACCTAAACCGGCTGTGTTTGTCACTGCTTTCGGCAAATAAACTGATTTTCTTTGCTTTTCGGTGACCGTGACCCCATTTTTGGTAATTGCTTTTACACGTTGCGCATCAACATCCACCAACCATACATCATTATGTTTTGAAAGGTATCCACCAAATAATGCGCCCATTGCACCCGCACCAAGTACTGCGATTTTCATAGTTTTCCTCCGGTTTGTACTCAGCGATTCCTTCAAGAGGTGAAACTTTATCAAGCAACCATCAAAAAATCATTACGCGCCAATCGCCTTGGAGAATTTGTTTTTCATTGAGTTGTATATAAAAATCTTGCAAAGCATGCTTTGTGGAGCTATGCCTAATTGGCTAAGGAGCCTTATCCTTCGCCCGAGCAAACGGGCGAAGGATAAGTGCGTATCTTATGTTATGTTCCGGAGAAATTATCTATCGAGCCAAGCCAGGTGAAAGTCATCAACAAATTTGTTTGTCTTGTAAATGCCCGAATCTTTCAAATCTTCGGTATAAGCAACAACATATTTTGTCAGCGTAATAACCTTCATTTGGGTCTGTTCCTCGAACACCTTATAGGCAGTTTCCTGGAACAGCTTATTGGAAGTCTCTTCGTCTGCTGCAACCGCTTCGTTGATCATGGCGTTGACTTCATCAGTATGCAAGAATGTATCGACACCCAGGGCGAAATCCAAGCCCTGAATGAAGTTCGCTGCCAATTGAGATGCCTGACCATTGGAGGTGCCCATCGGGTGCAGGAGCATACCATATTCCCAATCGCCAATGTAGGCTTTGTAGTTTGCACGTTCAACCATGTTGAGTTCGGCAGTGATGCCCACAGCAGCAAGCTGCTCAGCAATAATTTGTGCGCCATCCTCCATGCTTCCGACCTCGAGAGTAATTCTGGTTGGGAAGCCATCTGCATAGCCAGCCTCTTTCAGTAATTCCCTTGCCTTCTCAGGGTTGTACGGAAAGCCTGTTACATCAGGAGAGTAGACAGGGTCGGATGTTTTAGCCCATTGAGTACCCTCGAAATAGTAGCCTTTGGTGACAGCTTCCGAGATCGCTTCGCTGTCAATGGCGTAGCTGACAGCCTGACGGACGCGAATGTCATAAAACGGGTCATCCTCATCCATAGCGTTATAGCAGAGGGTATAGCCAGTACCAGTCAACGCCGCGGTATCAACGACAATACCTTCCTTCCCTTCAAGGTTAACCGCAAGGTCAAACTGGCCCACCTCGAGGATATCAAGCTCTCCTGCCTCAAGGGCTGCTGCTGCTACCTGGAGGTTGGTGTAGACCACCATGTTCACGCCGTCCAGACGTGGCTCACCACGCCAATAATCCTTAAATTTTACGAGGTTAACAGATACATCATGGTCCCAGCTCTCGAACATGAATGGGCCTGTACCAACGGGATGCTCCTGCAAATATTCCTCCCCATAGGTGTCAAATGCAAGCTTGGAAGTGATAAAGCAGGTGCGTGCCAAGGCGGTGGGAAATAGAGAATCCCATGCATTCATCTGGGCGACCACGGTGTAATCATCAACAGCTTCTGCACGGTCGAACTTGCTGTAGAAAGAACCGGACCCCCAACCGCTTTCTTTATACTTGTTCAAGTTCCACGCTACAACTTCTGCATTCAGATCGCTGCCGTCGTGTAATTTAATGCCCTCCTTTACAACCAGGGTATAGGTCAAAGCCTCCTGATCCGGAGTGATGGACTCGACCAGATAGGGCTGAGCAATACCGTTCTCATCGTACTTCATGATGAATTCGTTGGTAACATTCAAAACGGCAACGTCAGTAGGATTACGGGTTGTCCAAGCGAGTAGCGTGGTGGGCTCGCTACTGATCATGTAATTTACAGTACCGCCAGTCTTGAAGGATTCCTCGGCCGGTTCCTCAGCAGCCGGTGCTTCAGTTGCTGGTGCCTCAGTTGCTGGTGCCTCGGCTGCAGGCGGTGCTTCAGTTGCAGCAGGCTGACAAGCAGTCAGAACCATACTAAAAGCAATTAGCAGGCTCAGTATCAACAGGGTATTTCGTTTCATCTTCCTTCCTCCTTAATAGATTCAATCTGGTTGAATTTGGTTTGGCACAAAAGAAATTATCTTACCCTTTTGGTGTTAGAAAAAATCTTGGTTTTTCCCCACCTCCTTCCCATAAATTTACATCGATTTCATACTTTTCCATGCATACTCACATTGCAATATGGGGTGGTTCTTTCATTATATTAACCGATTTTATAGCCTTGTTTCTTAATAAAATATAGCATAAGGTAATAACAATTTCAATAATCTTTGGCATCGATTGCAATGATATTTGTCACTTTATGCAAAAAAGTGCCTGCTCATGAGGAACAGGCACATAAGACATACCGCTTTTCAATTTATGTTGATTCCCTCTCTACAATCGAAGAAATGATCATCATATTTTTTGTAACATGCTTTTCTTGCAGAACATCGATCAAATTTCTTGCAGCTGTGACACTTAAATCCAATAGCTTATTATCAAGCGAGGTCAGTCTCGGGGTGCTTATCTCAGCATATATGGAATTGTCAACTCCAATCACTGCGATCTGCTCTGGCACACATATATTCATGTCGCGCAATGCGCGGATGCCTCCAACTGCTAATAAATCAACCACATATATGATGCCATTCACTTCTGGATGCTCATTCACCAGCCTACAAGTTGCATCATAGGAACCTTGCAGTGAAGGTCCAGACCTGACAATCAAAGGTTTACTTTGATTGCACCATCGCTGAACACCTATTTCAAAGCCAAGCTGCTTTAACCTATTGCTCGGTGTGAATTTGTCAATAATAAAGGCAAGATTCTTACGATTTCTCTCCGCCAAAAGTTTTACGCAGTTTGTCACGCCTGCTTGTTCATCTGCAATTACGCCGTACACGTTCGGCAAATCCAGGTAACCGTTGGCGATAATGACAGGCGTTGTTGGGATATATTTTTCGATAGCCTGTTTTACAAGCTCTGCTTGGAAAGTCGACCCAATTAGAACCGCTGCTTCAACTTGCCTTTGACTCAAAATTTGAATATAACTGGCTTTGGCTTCCTCTTCGATGCCTGTATTCATTATGATACAGCAATAGCCAAGCTTCACTAATTCGCGCTCGATAAAGTATACGCCTTCGGTATGATGCGTTGTTCGCATGTCTGAAATGAGGATGCCAATAATCTTGGATGCTTGGTTAACCAAGCTTCGAGCCGTCTCATTGGGAGAAAAATGATACATCTCCAAATATTTCAATACACGTTCCTTGGTTTCCTTACGAACACCTCTTTTGTTGTTAATCACACGGGAAACTGTACTGGCTGAAACACCAGCCGCTTTTGCTATATCATATATTGTCATCTATTACTATATATCTCCACAGTTTGCTTATCTATGTTTTGGAAGCGATTGCGTAAGTCCGCATCATTATATCCGCACAAAAACAGGAAATGTTTCAAGAATCATGATAATCTGAAACAAGTTTCACGTCAAGAAATCCGGCGTCAGGTTGACTCATACTTATCGCATGCGACATTGGGCTCATTTTCAGTCTTGATTAAATATTCAGAGGCAAATGACCAGAAAATACGCTATAATATCAAGAAGATGTATTGCAATCGATACCATGGGATAAAGGAGTTTCTATGATTCGGCAGAATAAAGAAAAACGCATTGAGGTTAGAGAGCATGCATTCGATGGCGAAGGGAAGATAACCGTCCGCAGCTTGTTAAATAATGAAGAAGAGATGTACCATAAAGGCCGAGTTTTTGCTCACACCTCATTACCACCTGGCAGTTCGATCGGCTATCACATCCACTCTGGCGAATCCGAAACCTATTATATATATAGCGGTATTGGCGAATTCAATGATAACGGCACTTTGAAAACTGTTCAAAAAGGCGATGTAACCTTTACACCTGCCCAAGAAGGTCATGGCATAAAAAATATCGGTGACGAACCTCTTGAACTGATCGCATTAATCCTTTATGAATGATCCTTTATTGAAAACAAGGAAGCACTCTTGTAAAATCCTTTCCTATCAAATCAATATTTCAATAAATTTGCCAAACTCTCAAAATTCCTATTTCCGTAGCAAGTTGATGGAGTATTACAGAATTTTGCCCCTTCGGGTCAAGTTTTGGTCAGGCGTGGAACCCACGTAGCAAGCATAGGGTATTTTCGCTGACTAAATCAGACAATTTGACGAAGGCTTTAATGCTTTTCCAATGAATACTCTCACCCCTGATCGCCATTTCTCACCAGAGATGTTAACGCGCGCGTTAGCACGCGAGCTCTATCAAGCGGTTGCCTCGCTTCCGCTCATCTGTCCTCACGGGCATGTCGACCCACGTCTCTTCGCTGACCCGGACGCAACCTTCGGCACACCTGCTGACCTCTTCATTATCCCAGACCATTACGTCACGCGCATGTTGTATTCGCAGGGAATATCGCTCGAAGCTCTCGGTGTTCAACCCTCATCCCCGTCCCCTCTCCCTGCTAAGGAGAGGGGTGCCGGAGGCGGGGCAAGGATCGAAACGGATCATCGTAAAATCTGGCGCATCTTCTGTGAAAATTTCTATCTCTTTCGTGGGACGCCCAGTGGTATCTGGCTGACTCACGAACTGAGCGAAGTCTTTGGCGTGGACGAAAACCCGGACGCCTCGAACGCGGACCGATTGTTTGATTCGCTTTCAGATAAATTATCCTCTCCCGAATTTTCCCCTCGCAAACTCTTCGAGCGCTTCAAAATCGAAGTACTATGTACTACCGATGCGGCGACCGACACACTCGAACATCATCAGGCCATCCGTAACTCTGGTTGGGGCGGGCGCATTCTCCCTACCTTCCGCCCTGATGCCGTTGTCAATCTCGACGCACCGAATTGGAAGGCGAACATAGCAAAGCTGAACGAAGTCAGCGGAATCAATGTCGTTGATTACAAATCATTTATTCAGGCATTAGAGCAACGCCGTGCCTTCTTCAGGGCCATGGGCGCAACCGCTACCGACCACGCTGCCTTGACTCCCGCTACCGCTGAATTGCCCCCCATTGAAGCCAATGCCATTTTTCAACGCGCCCTCAAAGGCGAACTGGATTCATCTGATGCAATGCGTTTCACCGCCCACATGTTGATGGAAATGGCGCGTATGAGCATCGAGGATGGCTTGGTCATGCAATTGCATCCCGGGTCGCTGCGCAATCATAACGAAATCGTCTTCCAAAAGTTCGGCCTGGATAAAGGCGCGGATATCCCTGTTCAAACTGAATATACGCGTAACCTTTACCCGCTGCTCAATAAATACGGCAACGACCCACGTCTTACGCTGATTCTTTTCACGCTTGACGAAACAACTTATTCACGCGAACTCGCCCCGCTGGCCGGGCACTACCCCGCCCTGAAGCTGGGACCGCCCTGGTGGTTCCACGACAGTCTGAACGGCATGGCGCGTTACTTTGACCAAGTAATGGAAACGGCGGGACTCTACAACACCGCAGGCTTCAACGATGATACGCGCGCCTTCTGCTCCATCCCAGCACGGCACGATGTCTGGCGCCGGGCTTCTGCAAACTGGCTGGCGGGGTTGGTCCTCCGTCACATCGTGGATTTGGATGATGCGCGCGAGATGATTCAAGATTTGGCAGTCAATCTTGCCAAACGTGCTTATAAACTCTAAACTTGTCAAAGGTCGAAGGTCAAACGTCTGCTCCTAAACCTTCGACTTTCAACCTTTGACCTTCAACAGGAATTAACTATGCTTTCTCCTCTTGGTCTTTCCCCCTCTTTCGGCTTCGGCGACCGACTCGGAATCGCCACACCCGGTCATATTGCCGCTGTCAAAGGCACGAAGTTCGCACCGGTCTTTGCGCAGCAGTCTGTACGTGAGAATGTACGCACGGGACGCACCCTGCAGCAGGTCTTGGATGATGCCAAACGCGCCATCGAGGCCGTCCAATGGGATGCTCCCTGGGGCGCGGATGCCGATCACTTGAAAACTGTAGACGAGCTACAGCCTTTCGTCGAAGCGGGCTATACCTTCTTCACCGTTGATCCTGGCGAACACGTGGACAACGCCGCCGATACCGATTCGGTCGAAGTGTTGAAGCAAAAAGTCGTGGCGTTTAACTGGGATGAATTATCAGCATTGTATCTGTCTGGAAGCGACGAGCAGGTTTGGGGTCGGTTTGATGCGGAGTCGTTGATGCGGGCAACAGTCAAGTATGGCAGGGCCATCCGGCACGTGGTCACGATGTTCAAGCGTATGTCCGAGATGAAGGATGAATTCGACTTCGAGATGTCGGTGGACGAGACCGATGCCCCTACCACGCCGCTCGAACATTTCTTCATCGCCAATGAATTGATACGGGCAGGCGTGAAGTTCACATCACTTGCGCCACGCTTTATCGGACACTTTGAGAAAGGTGTGGATTACATTGGCGATTTGGATAAGTTGGATGTGGAACTAGGTAAACATGCCGCTGTGACAGCGCACTTTGGTACGTATAAATTGAGTTTGCATTCGGGTTCGGACAAGCTCAGTGTCTATCCGCTGCTTGCGAAGCATTGGGGTGAACGCATTCATGTCAAAACGGCAGGGACCAGTTATCTCGAAGCTTTGCGCGTGTTGGCAAAATATGAGCCTGATCTGTTCTCAAAGATTTATGCGTTGGGGCGTGAACGTTACGAAACAGATCGTCTCACTTATCACGTTTCGGCGCAATTGGAAAAATTACCGAATACGGATAATCTGCCTGCGCTGTTGGATGATTTTCACGCGCGCGAAGTTTTGCATGTCACATTCGGTTCAGCTCTGGGGCGGTTTGGCGTAGAATTGAAAGCGACGCTCGCCAAACATGATGATGCTTATTTCGACGGGCTAAAGGCGCATTTCGAGAAGCATTTGAGTTTGTTGAGATAACTTGATTATCAGTAGATCACGAAATGACTGGGAGAAGCCCGAAAACAGGGGTACCCTTTCAACTTTCGTGAAGTACCGATTATGTCATTGCGAGGAGCGAAGTGACGAAGCAATCCCCTTATGATGGGCGACTGCTTTGCCAAAGGCTCGCAGTGACATGCCGTGCAAGGAACATACATGGATATGGAAGAACTTCAATCGCTTTATGATTTCTCAGACCGCACGGTGTTGGTCACCGGCGGGGCGGGGGTGCTCGGCAGTGAGATCGCCTGCGCGCTCGTGGGATGCAACGCAAATGTCGTCATCCTTGATCGTGACCAGGAACTTGCGCAGAAAGCCATCGAGCGTTTTCCGAAAGTGGTCAAGGGGCGCGCGGTACGCGTGTATGGCGACGTGCTCATCGCCGAAACTCTGTATCAGGCGAACGAAACCGTCAAAACCGAGTTCGGCGCGGTGGACGTTCTTATCAACGCCGCGGGCGGCAATCATCCTTCAGCGACTACATCCCCCGATCTGGCTTTCTTTGATTTACCCATCGATGCGCTGCGTCACGTTGGTGACTTGAATTTGCTTGGCACGATTTTGCCGTGTCAAGTGTACGGGCGCGGCATGGCAGAACGCGGCGAGGGCGTGATCCTCAACGTCTCTTCAATGAACGCCTTCCGTCCGCTCACGCGCATCCCTGCCTATTCGGCGGCAAAGGCAGCGATCAACAACTTCACGCAATGGCTGGCTGTCCACATGGCGCAAAATTATTCGCCGCGCATCCGCGTCAACGCGATTGCGCCTGGATTTTTCCTGACGGAACAGAATCGATTCCTGCTCACGGATAAGGACACTGGCGAACTGACAGCGCGTGGTCAATCGATTCTGGCTCACACCCCGATGAACCGCTTCGGGACTCCCGAAGACCTGCTCGGCGCGACGATGTGGCTGATCTCCCCTGCATCCGCTTTTGTGACGGGAGCGGTGATTCCCATCGATGGAGGGTTCTCAGCGTTTAGTGGTGTATAACATGCTTGTTTCCCAAATGATTTCTCCTGTCGACCAACTCCTTACGAACGACCAAATTACCGAGACCTTGCACAAGGGACTCGATGGTAAGTTCCAGAATCAACGTGTGCTGGTTTTGATTCCCGACCATACACGTTCGTTGCCGTTGCCGTTTCTATTTCGTGCACTTGTGGATATATTGTATGATGTGAAGCAGTTAGATTTCATGGTTGCGCTGGGGACACATCCGCCTTTGAGCAAAGAGAGCACCAATAAACTGGTAGGTATCTCTGCGGGAGAACAAAGCACCATATTCAAGCATATCGGTTTACTCAATCATGCCTGGGATTCGCCATCAACCCTGACATCGCTTGGCGTTATCGAGCAGAATGAACTTAAACAAATCGCTGGACATCATTGGCATCCGTCGTTGCCGAATGAAGTCGAAATTCGTATCAACAAAGCCGCGCTCGAATATGATCACATTATCATTCTTGGGCCAACTTTTCCGCATGAGGTAGTCGGATTTTCAGGTGGGGCAAAATATCTTTTTCCTGGCATTTCCGGCGCGGATATGATCAATGCCACCCACTGGCTCGGCGCGTTAGCGGGTGTGGTGGGGACGATTGGGATCAAGGAGACGCCTGTCCGTGCGATGATCCATGCGGCAGTGAAACGGTTACGGACCCCGCTCACGTTGGTAGCGTTGGTGGTAGAAGGCAAAGGGTTGAGCGGATTGTTCGTCGGCGACCATTTGTCGGCTTGGAATGAAGCGGTGAACTTATCAGCGCAGCGTCACATCCGCTGGTGTAAGAAGCCTTTCAAGCGAATCCTGTCGTGTGCACCTGCAATGTACGATGAGTTGTGGACGGGCGCGAAGGCGATGTATAAGCTCGAGCCTGCTGTTGCCTTGGGCGGGGAAGTCGTCATTTATGCGCCGCACTTGGATGTAGTCAGCCATGTGCATGGAAAATTTATTTACGAGGTTGGCTACCATATCCTGCCGTATTTTTTGAACGATTGGGAACGTTTCAAACATATCCCCTTGGGGGTGCTGGCGCACAGTACGCATTTGCGCGGCTCAGGCGTGATGGAAAATGGAATCGAAAAGCCGAATGTGCGCGTGACGCTTGCCTCCAAAATCTCCCCTGAAGATTGCGCGCGACTCAATTTGGGTTATCTCGATCCGGCAAAAGTCAATGTGGATGAATGGAAGGACAGGGAGAACGAGGGCGTATTGTACGTGCCCAAGGCAGGGGAAATTCTTTATCGGTTGAAAACATGATGGCGCAACTAAAATCATTTTTTGAAATTCAGGGAAAAGGATTATCCCTTTTACTCACGATGTTGGTCGGGGCGTTTGTGCCGCAGGCGCACGCGTTCTCGTTTTTGATCCAATATCTGTTGATGGTGATGTTGTTCTTTGCATTTCTGGACATCGAGTTCAAGCCGCAGTCGTTCCAAAAAAGTGTGATCTGGGTTCTGCTTGCAAATGTTGCGGCGGCATTTATTAGTTATTCCGTGCTGGTTCCGTTTGACCTGACTCTGGCGTTATCAGCCTTCATGACAGCCATCGCGCCTACGGCAATCGCTGCGCCAGTCATCATCGGCTTCATCCAAAGGGAAGTAGAGTACGTCGTTGCCGCAGTCCTGATCACCAATATATCGAGCGCAGTGATTGTCCCACTGATATTGCCATCCTTGCTAGGCGCGGAGATACAAATCTCCATTTGGGAAGTTTTGCAACCGGTGTTGATCGTTATGTTCGTACCATTGATCCTTTCACGGCTTGTATCGCGGCTTTCACCTAAAACGCAAAAGGTCATTCGCAAAGGGAGATCCATTTCTTTTCCCATCTGGCTGGCCAACCTCTTTATCATCAGCGCCAACGCGTCGAATTTCCTTCACAATGAGAATTCCAATTCCTCGTTCACCCTGGTCGCTATCGCGCTGGCTTCGCTGGTGATTTGCATTTTCAATTTTGGATTGGGCGCTCTGCTTGGCGGCCGCAGCCATTGGCAGGAAGCCAGTCAAGCCTTAGGGCAAAAGAATCTTTCCTTCGTCATCTGGATCGCGCTGACCTTCATCAACCCACTTGTGGCAATGGGGCCTATGTTCTACATCGTGTATCATCACTTATACAATTCGTGGTCGATTTACCAGTTCGAGAAACAGCGCAGGAAATTATTCGTCAGTTCCATTGGAGGTTCAAATGAATAAAGCAAACTTTGGTTTTATGGGTTTGGGGGTGATGGGTCACATGTTAGCGCTCAACATGGAGCGTAATGGCTTTCGTGTAGCAGGCTACGATGTGGACGCAGAGAAAGTTAAAGCCTTTGGGACAAAGTATCCGGACAAGAACCTGGTTGCTTGCGCCACACTGGAGGAATTCCTGGCTACATTGGAACGTCCGCGCCGTATCATGATGATGGTCCCGGCCGGGAAAATCGTGGACACAGCCATTGCCAGCATCCAAGACGACCTGGAGCCTGGTGATCTGCTGATCGATGGCGGCAATTCCTTCTTCATGGACACGGAACGCCGTTCCAAGGAACTGGAAGCCAGGGGCATCATCTATATTGGCACGGGCGTCAGCGGCGGCGAGCAAGGCGCATTATGGGGACCGTCCATCATGCCAGGGGGACAGCCGGAAGCCTGGGAGCTGGTGAGGCCCATTTTCGAGGCGATCAGCGCCAAGGTCCAGGGCGAAGCGTGTGTGGCCTATATGGGACCGCGCGGCGCGGGTCATTACGTCAAGATGGTGCATAACGGAATCGAATATGGCGATATGCAGTTGATTGCCGAAGCGTATGACATCCTGCATCGCGGGCTGGGATTGAACAACCGGAAATTGCACGAGGTCTTTGCAGAATGGAACCGGGGAGAATTGGAATCGTACCTGATCGAGATCACGGCTGACATCTTCACCAAATCCGACCCCGAAACCGGCCAAGCTGTTGTCGACTTGATCCTGGATGAGGCCGCCCAAAAAGGCACCGGCAAATGGACCAGCCAGAACGCCCTCGATCTTGGTGCGCCGACCCCGACCATCAACGCGGCTGTGGAAAGCCGTATCGTTTCAGCATACAAAGGCGAGCGAGTGTCAGCCTCGGCTGTGCTGACTGGCCCGGAGTTGAAATTCTCCCTTGGCCCGAAGGCAGCAATCGATTTGGTACGGGATGCACTCTATGCGGCAAAGATCTGTTCGTATGCGCAGGGGTTTGCATTGATGCGATTGGCCAGCAAGGAGTATGACTACAGCCTGGATTATGGCGAAATTGCCTGCATCTGGCGCGGCGGATGCATCATCCGTGCCCGCTTCTTGAACGATATCCGCCAGGCGTTCATCCGTAACCCCGACTTGCCTAACTTGATGGTCGATCCTGAATTCGCGACGGCGATGAACGCCCGGCAGTCCGCGTTGCGCAAAGTGGTGTCACTGGCAGCGGAGAGTGGTATTCCGGCGCTGGCATTCAGTTCTGCCCTGGCCTATTACGATGCCTATCGCAGCTCCCGCCTGCCGGCCAATTTGACGCAAGCCCAGCGCGATTATTTTGGCGCACATACTTATCGCCGCGTGGATCGTGAGGGAACGTTCCATACGGATTGGCAATAAAAGGAGACATTATGAAATACGGACTTAACATTGCACCTGAAGCTACCCTGGACTTTGTCTCGCTTGGTGCATTGGTGCACCGCCTCGACCCTGGCATCATCCCCTTCCGCAAGGCGAGCGAGTGTCAGATTCACGTAAGCGGCGGGGAGTTCAACTGCGCGGCTAACCTTGCGGACTGTTTCTGCTTGAACACGGGTATTGTCACCGCCATGGTCGACTATCCCATCGGTGAGTTGATTGCCGAACGGGTACGAGCAATGGGCGTCAAGCCGTTCTACAAACACTTCAAACACAACGGCGTCAACGGTCCCAACATGGCAACGGTTTACAGCGACCGTGGATTCGGTGTCCGTGCACCTGTTGTCTTTTACAATCGTTCAAATGAAGCAGGCGCAATGCTTAAGCCCGGTGATTTCGATTGGGGGACCATCTTTGGCGCAGGTGTGCGCTGGTTCCATAGCGGAGGCATCTTCGCGGCATTGTCTGAAACAACGGGTGAACTTATTATCGAAGGGATGAAAGCCGCCAAAGCCTCGGGTGCGGTCACATCTTTTGATTTGAACTACCGTGCTAAGTTATGGAACATTTGGGGCGGGCAGGAGAAAGCTGTTTCGGTTCTGCATCGAATCGTTGAGAATGTAGATGTGCTGGTCGGCAACGAGGAGGACTTGCAACTGGGTTTGGGTATTCCCGGCCCGGAAGTGAAAGCTAAATCCAAGCTCGACCCCAGCACCTTCTTTGGCATGATCGATAAGGTGGTGGAGAAATTCCCCAATGTTAAGATCGTCGCCACGACGCTAAGGGAAGTCCATGCGACAAACCATCATTCATGGGGTGCAGTTGCCTGGATCGATGGCAATACCTACCAATCCCCGACCTGCGAGCTGCACATCCACGACCGTGTCGGTGGCGGGGACGGTTTCGCATCCGGTTTCTTCTATGGCTTGTTGAGCGGTGAACCGGAGCAGGAAGCGGTCAACTTAGGCTGGGCGCATGGCGCATTAATGACCACCTTCCCCGGCGACACGACCATGGCAACTGTAGAGCAGGTGCGAGCGTTTGCGAGAGGCGGCTCAGCGCGAATACAACGTTAGGAGTCCATTTGAGCGGAGGCGGTGCACACTGTCCTGGTGACTTTTGGGAGTTTCAGCCAAAATCGTAGGAGTTGACAATTACCCAATCAAAGATGAAAAATCATCTTTGCTCATTTCCTCTAAATGCTCAAAGATGTAATCTGCTTTTGCTAATTTGTTGGCAGGGTTGGTGGTAGTAACAGCGATACATTTCATCCTTGCCCGTTTTGCTCCCTCTACCCCTGCTATCGCATCCTCGATGACGGTGCAATTTTCGGGGCGTACCTGTAACATATTTGCCGCTTTCAAAAATACATCAGGGTTGGGCTTGCCAGGTAAGTCGAATCCCGAAACGATTGCATCGAAAAAATCTTCGATCTTCAATTCAGCAACCAAAACTTCAATGTTCTCAGGAGGAGCAGAGGAGGTAATTGCTTGTTTGATGCCCCAGGCTTGAAATTGTCTTAACCAACCTGGAACCCCTGGCAGTAGTTCTGCCTTTCCCTTTATCGATTTCCGAAAAAGGGATTCCTTTTTTTCACTGATTTGGGAAATTCTCTCCGGCTCCGGTTTTCTTCCAAAGGCCCACTCTAATATCCCGGCATTGTTCATGCCGAAGGTCTTCCTGAAATCTTCTAATTCAAAAGGGATTCCCAACTCATCAAAGGTTTGCTTCCAGGCTATGAAGTGGAAATTGCCGGTATCAACCAGCACGCCATCCATATCCCAGAGCACAGAATGGTTCTGGTAGAGTTCTGTCATCTTTGCGCCAGATTCTAACATACCCATTTTGCCGTTTAGATTAGTCGCTTCGATCTGTCACCCCGTGGTAATTCCTTAAAGCGATCCATTAATTGATTAATTTCTCCCCTCGCAGAAACCTGAAATAACAACTCAAGCTGGATATTCTCGGGCAATTGGATCAATAATTCCAACAAGTTGTTATCTTTCTCGCTTAGGGACAGGGATATGATTCTATTCAACGGTATGTAAACCCATATACCGCCATACCTGTCTTCTTTCCTCCGCGTCATCTCTTCCCGGATTACAATCAATTCCCGGTCGGTCAAGATGCTTATGTGAGTGGGAGAGATTGTCCTGAAATATGTTTTCCCCAAGACTGTCAACATGCTTTCTCGAATTTCATGTTGCAAAACGGAATAAATGACCTTTTCGCCTCCCACCAGGCTATGCTTGGCATAGTTCATGAATTTGTAGTTGACCCTGATCAAATGGTCGAATTTCTCTAATTCCGAAGTCTGGACCACCTCTGCAGAATCTATTGTGGCAAGCCGCATCCTTTTCAAGATAGGCGTAAAGAGATAGTCAGTGACTGAATTGAATCTAAGTGTGGATGAAGTGTGGACACCGTTGCTGGTCATCCCGCATATTTTGATACTGGAAGCCAACAGAGCGGTTCCAAATTCGATGTAACTGATCCCTACAAGTGGATAGCATTGCGTTTCGAATTTGTTGCCATTCCTTTCCAGGATATAGATTTCATTTTCAAAAGCGCAGACGAGTTTCTCTGAGGTTCTGTGGATAAATCTCTCATGAGAGGGGGTGAGAACTGTATAAGGAAATGCCCGTCCATCCGCAAGTAAGGGCTCAAAGAAGTCTTTATAAACATCGGACACCTCAGCGTAAGATTCAATGTGTTTCGCCCAGGAGGACCTTGCCAGTTCGGCGCCGCTTAAGAGTTTGGGCAACCTGGTTACTGTAGAATTATGGATTTGTCTCCAAGTCGTCTGCAGGATATTTCGCATCTTGGTCAACATGCTATTTTTCTTTCTGATTAAGGGTTCAAGTAAGGTTCAAGGCTTTTTTGAAGCGATTCAGCGCTCTTTTTGCCGTATTCCAGATGATGTACCTCACCATCCCGGTCGATGATCAGCATTGGAGAGAGAGGCGGATTTAGATACTGCGCGGTATACAAGTTGCCTAGCGCCCGGGCTACTTCAAGGGGCACAATGGCAAAGTGCCATTCAAAGCCATACCCTTCGGAATATTCTTTGAGCGAGGCTGCATCTTCGTTCACATCAACATCCAGGCTGACCGAGATCAGATCGTCAGGATTGCCAAGTATCTCGTGCAGACTTCTCACTTCGTTTGCCTGGACGGTACAGTTTGGACACCACATAGCCATGGTTTCGACCAGTATCACCTTTCCAGCATAATCGTTCATGGTAAAGGTCTCGCCGGTTTGCACGTCGGTCAATTCGATGTCGAACCATTCCGGGGTTTCGGCGGCCCTCTGTAGGGATCGTGCAGGCTCAGGGGTCAGGGTTGAAGCGGAGGAGCCGCAGGCTGTCAGAAATAAGCTGGTCAATATGAGGGTCAGAACAAAGGTATGGATAAAAGTCTTGGCACGCATTGTTCTCCGTTTTGACTTTCAAGGTTATCTTACAAACTCCTGTTCAACTGGTAATACAGGTCGTTCCAACGCATTTTTTTGAACTCTTCCAGTTTTGTGTTTTCGTTGATCAGCAGGAATTCGAGGCTAGCCATGTCAGCAAAATCGCGCAAATGCTTGTTGGTGACGAAATAGCTGAATCCGGTGTGTGCGCTCCTTCTGCGTAAATCCAGGCAGTGCTATTCCATACGTTTTCTTAAATATGTGTGCATGATTACTGAGAGCACGATTATCAACCCATAAATCAATTGGGTCCAGAAGCCGGTCAATCCAATTGCAACCGTGGCGGCTTCGATCGCGCCGATGATAAAAGCCCCGAGGAAGGTTCCCAAAATGGTACCGGTGCCACCGAAAACAGATGTGCCGCCCAGGAAGACAGAGGCCAGCGTGCTGAGTAGGTAACCTTCGCCTGTGCTAGGCCAGAAATAAGCGATGTGAAAGCTGTAAAGAACACCAGCGAATGCCGAGATCAAGCCTACCAGCATAAAGGCCTGAATACGGACACGCCCTGTGTTGACCCCCATGAGTTGGGCGCTTTGTACGTTATCACCAATCAAATAGACGTGCGCTCCGAATCGATGTCGGTTGAGCAGCACCCAGCCAAGGATCGCTATGATGATCAGCCAAAACATCTGCATGGGGAAATAACCGCCAACTTTGCCGACCAGCGCGGGGTATAGAAAAGATTCTTTGATGTAACCCAGACTGAAATTCTTGCCTTCCGTGAGAACCAACACTGCCCCGCGCCAGAAGAATTGCGTACCGATGGTCGCAACCAGAGAGGGGATGCCAAACTTGACGACGATCATGCCATTGAGCCAGCCAATGAGGCTCCCAGAGACCAAGGCAGCGATAAAGGCCAGAAATACCCTGGCCGAAACGCTACCTATACTTGCAGTCGCATTATATACGAACGAGAAAGCCACCATACCCATGGCCATGATCGATGGGAAAGACAGGTCCATTTCGCCAGCAATGACGACCATGGTGAGCGGGATGGCCATGATGGCGAAAAAAGGGATGGTGGACATGAAAGCAAAGTAGATCCGGGATGATAAAAAGGTGTCAGGGGCTGAAACAATAAAGATGATCCACAAGCCAAAAAAGACCCCAAGCATACCAAGTTGAGTGCCGTTAGCACGGGCAAATCTGCTCAGGCTGAAGGTTTCTTTATAGGGCTGGCTGGTTGCAGAAGAGTTTCCTGTGGTTTGAGTAGCCATTACGTCCATCCTTGTCCATTAATCGAGTGTGCCAACTTCCGCAACGCGGATCATTTTTTCCATAAGTGTATCGAGCGTGATATCTTTTGTGATAAATTCGCCAGCGATTCGGCCGCGATCGATCACCACAATCCGATCAGCAACGTTGTAAACGTGAACCACATTGTGATCGATGAAAATCGCTGACTTGCCCGCCCTTTTAATGTCGCGGACGAAATTGACAAGTTTGGCTGTTTCCTTCAGCGAAAGTCCCATGGTGGGCTCATCCAGGATGATGATCTCAGCGTCAAAATAAAGAGCGCGCACAATAGCAACACCTTGCCTCTCGCCTCCAGAAAAAGAGCCAACTCTTGAATTGGGATTCACCGCTGAAGAGGTAAAACCCATGGATTCGTTCATCAACCGATAGGTTTCCTGTTTCATCCGGTTTATATCGAGCAATCCCCACTTGTTTTTGAGCTCACGCCCCAGAAAGATGTTACGCCACAGGGTTTGTAACTCAGCCAGGGCGCGTTCTTGGTATACCGTTTCCACGCCTAGCTGTCGAGCCTTCGGAACAGTGAGATTGTCTGTTTTTTGACCATTGAAATAGATTTCCCCTGACGTAGGCTGGTGATAACCGGTCATAATCTTGATGAGGGTGGATTTCCCTGCTCCGTTATCTCCGAGCAGGCCGACGATCTCGTTTCGGCCCAATTGGAAATTGATGCCCGTCAGCGCCTGCACCTCCCCAAAATATTTAGACACATTTCTAAGTTCCAGGCGATAGTCCATAGGAGTACCTCCGTTCCGCATTTTTAATGATGCTAATTTTGCGAGAAGCTCACGCTAATCATACCACCTACATTTTCGAGAAACGCAAGGGCTAAATGGCGGATCTGCAACGATGAAAGCTATAACGTGCTAGGAAAAGTGTTGGAGCCACTCAGCCCTTGTACTAATTTTTATTCGCTGATCTTCTCAGTAGTAATGAGCTAAAAAGCAAAACAGACGTCCGCCTTAGCGAATCTGCTGTTCGACCAACGGGGCCAGCATTTCAATGTTGTCTTTGTCGGCAAAGCCCGCGCCAGTGTCGATATGCAGACCAGCGAAGCCGTAGTTGTGGGTGAGACAAATCTGCAGCACGCCGAAATAGCCTTGCAGCCATTGTTGTTGATCGATTACCAGGTCAAGGTAACCGGAGCGGATGGCTTCTACAGCATTGCCGGACATGTCAAAGCCTGCCCCATAGGCATCATCCGGTCCAAAGCCAGCAGCTTCAAAAAAGGTCTGCATGGTGCCGGTCAGGTTGCCGTGATCAGTGACCACCAGCTTGATATCCGGGTTAGCCGATATTATGCCGGTGAAAATTGGTACGCCGGCGGCTGCCTCCGCATTGGTGGCATCATCGATTTCCTGGTAGACCACTTCAACGCCAAGATCCTCGAGGGCGTCGATAATCCCCTGGGTGCGTTCGCCGCGGCCAGCCTGAGCCACCAAGCCCCAGACGAAAGCCTTATCGCCAGCTACCAGGCCGGCACGCGTGGCAGCTTCTTTGCCCAGAGCATAGCCAGCATCGTGCAGGATCGCGCCAACGTAGCCATAGCCCTTGGTAGCATACTGGGCTTGAAGCCCAGCGGTCTGGGTGTTCATGCTGGTAATGACGATGCCTTCCGCCTCGGCCTGATCCACGATGTCTTTATAAGCTTCGTCACCGGGGTGACCCATGATGGCGATGCCATCAGGGTTGGTGGCGACAGCTTCCTGTAACTGGGTCACCATCTTCGCCGGATCCCAATCGGACCAGAGGTATTCCACGTTCGCGCCAGTGTCGGCGGCAGCCTGTACAGCGCCGTTGTAGACAACGGTCTCGAAACCACCACCCGGCGAGCCACCCGGGAAGAAGACAATGTTCGTGCCCGAGCACCATCCCCCTTCTTGAGCTGCGGGGGCAGGACCTTCTGTTTCACCGGGTTCTTCAGCAGTGGGTTCTTCAGCTACAGGTTGAGCAGCGGTAGGTTCTTCAGCAACGGGCTCGGCAGGGGCTTCTGTCGCAGGAGCACCGCAGGCTGTCAGAACCATGCTCAAGATCACCAGGGCAGCAACTAGCCAGTATAGTTTCTTCATCTTCTTTTCTCCTTTTATACTATTAGGTTGACATTATCCAAGGCAAGACTTTCAGAATCAATTCATAGGCACCTCCTCGCAGGGTTTTTGTCCACGATTGGGAATCCTACAAACTCCTGTTCAACTGGTAATACAGATCGTTCCAGCGCAGTTCTTTCTTGAACTCTTCAAGGTTCGTGTTTTCGTCGATCAGCAGGAATTCGAGAGCAGCCATATCGGCAAAATCTCGCAGATGCTCGGCGGTGACGGAATAGCTGAAACTGGTGTGATGCGCGCCTCCCGCGTAAATCCAGGCTGCTGCCGCTATCTTCAAGCTGGGACGTGGCAACCAGAGGGCGCGCGCCACCGGCAACTTCGGCAGTGGGGCATCTGTCGGAACAACGTCCACAACATTCGCAACCAGGCGGAAGCGTTGACCCATATCCATGATCGAAGCACCGATGGCGGGCCCGGTATTTGCATCGAAGATCAGGCGCACGGGATCGGCCTTGCCGCCAATCGAGAGTGGCAAGATTTCCAGCTTGGGTTTGGTGGCCGCAATCGACTCGCAAATTTCGAGCATGTGCGCGCCTAACACCTTATCGCCCGAGGCGCTGAAATGATAGGTGTAATCTTCCATAAAACTGACGCCTCCTTTAATCCCGGCGCTCATGACTTTCATGGCACGCACTAACGCGGACGTCTTCCAATCACCCTCGGCGCCGAAACCATAGCCATCGCGCATCAGACGTTGCACAGCCAGCCCGGGCAACTGCGCCAGGCCGTGCAAATCTTCAAAGGTAGTTGTGAAGGCCTTGAAATTCCCGGCTTCAAGGAAACTGCGCATGCCGACCTCGATGCGCGCGCCTGCGAGAAGCGAGTCATATCTGTCGCCGTCTGGTTGAAGCGTGGGGACTACATCATACTCATCGAGGTATGCCTCTGCCATCTTTTGGACATCGCCCTCGGAAGCTTCATTCACAGCACAGACTAAATCGCCAATCCCATAGCCATAGACATCGTACCCAAGGCGGATTTGCGCTTCAACCTTATCTCCCTCGGTGACAGCTACATCACGCATATTGTCGCCGAAGCGAGCGATCTTTGCGCCCTGCCAGTCAGCCCAGGCGCATGCAGCTCGTGTCCACACGCCGATATTGCACTGCACATCTTCATCACCCCAGTGACCAACGACCACCTTACGGTTCAGGCGCAGGCGGCTACCAATGAAGCCAAATTCCCGGTCACCGTGGGCGGCCTGGTTCAAGTTCATGAAATCCATGTCGATTTCAGCCCAAGGAATTTCACGGTTGTACTGGGTGTGCAAATGAAGGAAGGGCTTCTTGAGCAGGTTCAACCCGGCGATCCACATCTTGGCAGGTGAGAAGGTGTGCATCCAGGTAATTAAACCTACACAACTCTTGGCAGAGTTGGCTTCCAGGCACAATTCACGGATGGCTTCGGGCGTGGTCAAGACCGGTTTGAAGACGATCCGTACCGGTACCTTCGCAGAATCATTCAAAAATCCGGCGATTTCGCGCGAATGTTCAGCCACGGTTTCAAGTGTTTTTGGGCCATACAGATGCTGACTGCCGGTCACAAACCAGACTTCATACTCATTTAGGTCAATCATTGTGACATCTCCTTTTACGACTTCTTTTTCTGTCCATAATAGGCGTTTGCACCATGTTTTCTCAAATAGTGCTTATCTAACAACTCCCGCTGCATGGGCGGAAGGCTTGGCTCAAGCATCAGGGTGTGGAAGTTCATGAACGCGACTTCCTCTAACACCACGGCATTATGGACGGCGTCTGTAGGATCTGCGCCCCATACAAATGGGCCATGGCTGTGAACAAGAACGGCAGGGATGGTGTCGGGGTCTTTCCCTTGGAAGGTCTCCTTGATCACGAGACCCGTTTCTTTTTCATATTCGCCTTGGATCTCATCTTTTGTCATCTTTCGAGTACAGGGGATCTCGCCATAGAAATAATCCCCATGTGTTGTGCCAAGCGCCATGATGCCGCGACCAGCCTGCGCAAAGATTGTTGCCCAACGGCTGTGGGTGTGGACGATGCCACCGATGTTCGAAAACTCCATATAGAGCTCGCGATGTGTAGGCGTGTCTGATGAGGGTTTTAAACCTTCATCTAAGACCTTTCCAGTTTCTAATTCCACGATCACCATGTCCTCGGCCTTCATTACCTCATAGGGAACGCCCGAGGGTTTAATAACCATGAGCCCCTGCTCCCTGTCAATGCCCGACACATTGCCCCAGGTGAAGGTGACAAGGTTATGCTTGGGAAGCAATAAATTTGCCTGAAATACCTGTTCTTTCAATCGTTCTAACATGGTTATGACCTCAACGCATCCACGGCGGTCCTTTCGATGACAAGTCCCTTTTTGTAGCGTTCCATGAACGCCGTAAAGCCATCGACATCCCTTTGGTCGGGAGTTATCGTTGTGCCATTTTCCCCTGCAAAGACCTTGTTTGAAAGATAGGCTTCCAAGGGTTCATTCATTGCCTTATGGAGCATATAGGAGGCAAGCAATGCAATCCCCCATGCGCCACCTTCGCCTGCGGTCTCCATCACGGAAACGGGGACATTCATTGCCGCCGCCATGATTCTTTGTCCTACTTCCTTTGTTTTGAAGAAGCCGCCGTGACCGAGGATCTGGTCAATCTTCACCTGCTCCTGTTCAAAGAGGATGTCCAGTCCGATTTTCAATGCACCTAGCGCCGAGAACAGATGCACACGCATGAAGTTCGAAAGGGTGAAACGGCTTTCAGGGGTACGGACGAATAGCGGACGTCCCTCCTCAAGGTGCGTGATGTGCTCGCCCGAAAAATAATTGTAGGCAAGCAGTCCGCCGCCATCCGCATCGCCCGTGAGCGCCTTTTGATATAGCATTTCGTACAGCCTGGATTCACTTATCTCAACACCAAGTGCTTGGGTGAATTCCTGGAACAGGTTAACCCATGCATTGAGATCGGAGGTGCAGTTGTTGCTATGCACCATCGCCACGGGCTTGCCCGTGGGCGTCGTCACCATGTCGATCTCAGGATACAACTTCGACAGAGCCTTTTCCAAAACGATCATGGCAAAGACGGATGTCCCTGCGGAGACATTGCCCGTCCGCTCTGCAACGCTGTTGGTCGCGACCATGCCCGTGCCTGCGTCGCCCTCAGGCGGACAGAGTGGGATACTCGCTTGTAGGCCTCCCGTTGGATCGAGCAACTTTGCTCCTTCTTCGGTCAGAACGCCTGCGGCATCCCCTGCTAATAGAACTTTGGGCAGGATGTCCTTAATCTTCCAAGAGATGTTCTCCGCTTTGAGTCGTTCGTTGAACTGCCCGATCATGCGTTCATCGTAGTCGTTGGTCTTGCTGTCGACAGGGAACATGCCCGAGGCTTCTCCAACGCCTAACACCTTTTGCCCCGTCAGTTTCCAATGGACATAACCTGCCAGCGTGGTCAGATGGTGAATATCCTTTACGTGGGGTTCCTTATTCAAAATCGCCTGATAGAGGTGCGCAATGCTCCAACGTTGGGGAATGTTGAATTGGAACAGTTCCGTGAGTTGCTCTGCTGCCTGTCCAGTGATGGTATTTCGCCATGTACGAAACGGGACGAGCAAGTTTCCGTCCTTATCGAATGCCATGTAGCCGTGCATCATGGCGCTGAAACCAATGGCGCCAATGGTCTTGAGCGGAGTGTTGAACTTTTCAAGAACTTCATTGCTGAGCTTCCGATAGCTTTCCTGCAAACCTGCCCAAACGTCTTCGAGGCTGTATGTCCAGACGCCGTTTTCGTATCGGTTCTCCCACTCATGGCTTCCCGATGCGATCGGCATATTAGCCTCGCCGATCAACACCGCTTTGATGCGAGTCGAGCCGAACTCGATGCCAAGGGCGGTCTTTCCGCTCTCAATTGCTTTTTGGGTATTCGCCATATCACACCTCGATGATGATTTTCAAACCTTCACGTCGCTGCGCCACACGGAAGGCTTCAGCGGTCTGTTCTAGTGGGAAGCGATGTGTCACAAGCGAACGAACATCCACCAACCCCTTCGACACCAACTCAATCGCGCGCGGATACGTATGCTTCATGCGGCGCACCAGTTTGATGGTCAACCCTTTGCGGCGCGACTCCGAGGCCGTGAACGAAGTCCGGTCCTCAGCCGGGATA
>JAFGKO010000302.1 GCA_016928525.1 Anaerolineales bacterium
CGCGGCTGCCTGCCTCCATCACCGCTTCGAAAACGGCGCGACGCTCCACGCTGGTGACTCCATACGGGACGGAGATCATCACACGCGGACGGAAGATGCGCATCGAACCGCTGACGCGGCGCAAAAGATAGGCTAAAAGGGTTTCGGTGATTTCGTAATCGGCGATGACGCCATTCTTGAGGGGGCGCGCCACCTCGATGCTCTCCGGCACGCGGCCAACCATATCAAGCGCTTCCCGGCCGACAGCCACCATCTTTTGCTCGTCCACTTCAATGGCAACAATGGTTGGCTCCTCGAGCAGCACCTGCGTACTGTCAGCCAGGCGGGTGAACATCGTACCCAGGTCTATACCCAGGTCTTTGGAAAAGACTGCCACAGGCCCTTACTTGTCCCCGCCAGGGGATTTCTCTTCGTACGAGCGGGTCGAAACTTTGCGATAACGGCGGACAGCATCTAGCCGCAAATTGGAACGACGCAGGGCAGCCTCGACAGCAAGGTAGGTGTCTGTATCCGGTGGAACGCCCTTTGCCAGCATCTCTTCAGCGCGCTTGCGGGCTGCTTCTGCGCGGTTCAGGTCAATTTCCTGGATGTTCTCGGCAGCATCGGCAAGGACCGTGACAATATCCGGTTGGATTTCGGCTACACCGCCAGCCACTGTGAAGATTTCCTCCTTGCCTTTTATACGCACTTTGATAAAACCGTAATTAAGGGTCGTCAAGAGCGGCGCGTGGTGCGGTAAAATGCCCATCTCGCCCGCCGAACCCGGCAGAACGACGATGTCCACGTCGCCTTCGAAGACCATGCGGTCCTGAGATACTATTTCGCATCGAATTGGCATGTGTTTATCCCTTACGTCTATTCTACAACGTAAAGCATCTTATGACTTACCGAGTTGTTCTGCCTTCTCGCGGACATCCTCAATCGTGCCGGCCATCATGAAGGCCTGTTCGGGCAGGTCATCGCATTTACCGTCCAAGATTTCGCGGAAACCACGCACCGTTTCAGCCAGGGGAACGTAGCGGCCATCAATGCCAGTGAAACGTTCTGCCACAAAGAACGGCTGGGAGAAGAAGCGTTCGATCTTGCGCGCACGCGCCACGATCAGCTTGTCGTCCTCAGAGAGTTCGTCGATGCCAAGGATGGCAATGATGTCTTGCAAGTCTTTATAGCGCTGGAGAACACGCTGGACTTCGCGGGCGACAAAGTAATGTTCTTCGCCTACGATGTTGGGATCAAGGATGCGGGAGGTCGAAGTGAGCGGGTCCACAGCCGGGTAGATGCCCTTTTCCACAATGGAACGTTCGAGCGCGATGGTGGCGTCGAGGTGAGTGAAGGTCGCCACCGGGGCAGGATCGGAGTAGTCGTCCGCAGGTACATAAACGGCCTGCATCGATGTGACCGAGCCAGTACGAGTAGAAGTAATGCGCTCCTGCAACTCACCCATTTCGGTCGCCAGGGTTGGCTGGTAGCCTACTGCCGAGGGCATACGGCCAAGCAGCGCCGATACTTCCGAACCGGACATGGAGAAACGGAAGATGTTATCGATGAAGAGCAGCACATCGCGGCCCTGGTCACGGAAATACTCAGCCATCGAGAGCGCTGAAAGCGCCACGCGCAAACGCACCCCAGGAGGCTCGTTCATCTGGCCGTAGACCATGACGGTGTCCTTCATGACACCCGATTCGAGCATTTCGCGATAAAGCTGCGTGCCCTCGCGAGTGCGCTCACCCACGCCAGCGAAGACCGAGTTACCTTCGTGTTCGGTGGCCACCGAGCGGATGAGTTCCATGATGATGACGGTCTTGCCGGTGCCGGCACCGCCGAAGATACCAGTCTTGCCGCCCTTGGTGAAGGGGGCGATCAGGTCGATAACCTTGATGCCGGTCTCGAAAACCTCTACGCGAGTGGACTGTTCAGCAAACGAGGGAGCCGGGCGGTGAATAGGATAACGAGTGGATTCGGCCACATCGCCTTTCTTGTCAATCGGGTGGCCAAGCACATTGAAAATGCGTCCCAAGGTGGTTTCGCCAACCGGAACGGTGATGGCATGACCCGTAGCCAGGGCGGGAACACCGCGCTGCAGACCATCGGTCGAGTCCATCGAAAGCGTACGGACCCAGTTGTCGCCCAGGTGTTTCTGGACTTCAAGGACCAACGGTTCTTTGTCAGGACGGTCAACTTCAATCGCTTCGAAGAGTTCAGGGACATCACCCTCGGGGAATTCCACATCCACAACACCACCAAGGATTTGTACGACACGGCCAGTTGCATTCGCCATGGGTGCCTCCAAGTATCGGGTTTACTGGGCTAGCGCCTCGGCGCCGCCCACTATATCTAAAATGTCGTTGGTGATCGCCTGCTGGCGCACCTTATTGTATTTCAGTTGCAATCCATCTATCAATTCGAGAGCATTGTCAGTCGCGTTGCGCATGGCAATCATACGGGCCGCATGCTCACTGGCCTGGGACTCGAGAATGGCCTGATATACCTGCAAAGCGGTAAAACGCGGGATGATCTCATCCAGAATTTCGCGCTCGGCAGGTTCATAAATGTAGGCGGCTGAAACATTGCGCCGCTGGTTGGGGACAACGTGCTCGTGTTCCGTTTCCAGTTCCAATGGCAAGAGTTTCTGTTTTTCCACAGTTTGGCGAGCCATAGTGTGAAAGTTGGTATATATCAGCCAGACTTCATCTACCTCGCCATTCAGGAAAGAGTCTACTACCAGACGGCCAATCGCCGAGACATCAGCAAAGGAGGGGGCGGCGGGCAGATTGCTGAAATCAGCCAGCACCTGTTTACGGCGACGAAAGAGCAAATCGCGACCTTTGCGGCCCACCGCAATATATTTGACAGGCACTTTGTAGTTATCAAAGTTCTGTGCCGTATGCCGGATGATATTCGAAGTGTAAGCACCCGCCAGACCACGATCCCCCGTAATGATGACAGCCATAGCAGTGTTGATATTGGTACGCTCCGTCAATAACGGATGCAGTTGGTTTCGTCCGGGCTGCGCTGCGACGTGAGTCAGCACTTGCCAGGCCTTGGTTGCATAAGGACGCGTTGCATTGACCGCATTGACGGCATGCCGCACCTTGCTGGCGCTGACCGCCTCAAGCGCACGCGTTACCTGCGAAATATTTTTGACACTGCGGATTCGCATCCGCATTTCTCGTCCGGAAGCCATGTCTTATCCTTGCCAGGTGCTTGCGAAGGTTTCGAATGCCTTTGCCATCCTGGATCGGAGGTCATCGCCAAGAGCTTTCTTCTCGATGATCTCCTTGCCTATGTCAGGATGCGAGGCAGCCATGAAGCGTAACAGGTCGGTTTCCCACTGGCGTATCTTTTCGACCGGAACGTGGTCAGCATAGCCGCTGGTGCCAGCCAGTAGGACCATGACCTGTTCTTCGAATTCCATCGGTTGATACTGAGGCTGTTTGAGCAATTCCTGCATGCGCTGGCCGCGATCCAACTGGCCGCGAGTAGCCTTATCAAGGTCGGCAGCCATCAAAGCAAAAGCCGCCAGTTCGCGATAAGCTGCCATATCCAGGCGCAGGCGTCCAGCCACCTGCTTCATGGCTTTAGTCTGGGCATCGCCGCCTACGCGGGAGACCGAAATACCTACGTTTACCGCAGGGCGAATACCGGCGTTGAACAGGTTACTTTCGAGATAGATTTGTCCGTCCGTAATTGAAATAACGTTCGTCGGAATATAAGCCGAAACGTCGCCAAGTAGCGTTTCGATGATCGGCAAAGCGGTCAAAGAGCCGCCGGTTCCGGCGACTTTGACAACCTTGTATTTGTCAGCATCTGTCATTTCCTTGTGAGCTTCAATTGCTTGATCTTTGGCAATGGGGCCGATATAAACTTTCTTGTCCACGCCATCAGATTTGGCTGCCTCCCCTTCGAAGTCCTTGTCAACAATGACGTAGGAGTTGGCCAGGCGGGCAGCGCGTTCGAGCAAGCGGGAGTGTAGATAGAAAACATCACCCGGATAAGCTTCACGTCCCGGCGGGCGGCGCAGCAACAGAGAAACCTGGCGGTATGCCCAGGCATGCTTGGAAAGGTCGTCATAAATCACCAGCGCATCACGGCCGGTTTCCATGAACTCTTCGCCCATGGCGCAGCCAGCATAGGGAGCAATATACTGAAGGGCAGCCGATTCATCCGCTGCGGCAATGACCACGATGGTGTGATCCATCGCACCGTGTCGCTCGAGGATACCAACCGTACGAGCCACTGCAGCTTTCTTTTGGCCGATGGCTACGTAGATGCAGACCAAATCTTTGCCCTTTTGGTTGATGATCGTGTCGATGGCAATAGCTGTCTTGCCGGTCTGGCGGTCGCCAATGATCAATTCGCGCTGGCCTCGTCCAACCGGGATCATGGCATCGATCGGCTTGATACCGGTCTGGACGGGAGTATCCACATCCTGACGTTCGACCACACCCGGCGCAATGCGCTCGATGGGACGGTAGCCGCTAAATGCAACCGGGCCTTTGCCATCAACCGGTTCGCCCAGGGCGTTGACCACACGTCCGATGAGGCCGTTGCCGACAGGAACGGAAGCAATTCGCCCCGTAGCACGAACTGTCATTCCTTCGATGATTCCACCATAATCGCCCATGACGATCACACCGACGCTGTCCTTTTCCAGGTTGAAGGCCGTTCCCATCACACCGTTGGCAAATTGCACCAACTCCTGTGAGCGTACATTGGCCAAACCTGCTACGCGAGCAATCCCATCGCCCGCCTCCAAAACAGTACCGATATCACTGATGCCTATTTCAGGTTGGAAATCATCTATTTGCTTTTGAAAATCACTGGCAATTTGCTTGATCAGATCTGACATTTCGCCTCCACACCGATGTGGTGAAATGGTTTTGGGTAGCAGACCGCTACAATATTACTCTTTATACATACAATTGCCCGGATCGTTTTCATATCCGGGCGCACCTTGGAGCATTACCCTCAGGTTGCTTCCAGACCAAGTTATGCGCATGTGAACCTGGTCACAGGTGAGCGTAATAATACCTGAAAGAAACTATATTGTCCAGTTACAATCGTCACGCTTGAATTTTCCAAGTGTTCATTTATACTATGACGTATATTATTAGGAGATACGCAGTTGAATGAGAGCAGCCCGAAAATAAGGCGGTATCTTTTTGCGAACCGCGTAAGTCAAATTTGTAGGTAAATGAGAAAAGGAGAACCATGTCTTCCACGAAAACATCACAAAATGATGCAGACAAGCCTCCAGGTCCGCGCATGAAGCGCTTCTGGCGCGTTGCAGTGCTGGCCAACATTAAAGATGAGAGCAAACCCAAGCCCGAGGGCGTCCCACCGGATGCTTTTGCCGATTTTGACCACATCGAGACGGTGCAATCCATACAAAAAGCGATTGAAACCGACGGGCATGAGACTAAATTCATCATGGCCGATGAAAACCTGCCCTATGCCCTAAAAGAATATAACCCGGATATCTGCTTCAACATCGCCGAGGGATTGGGCGGCGACGCGCGCGAGGCGCAGGTTCCGTCTTTGCTGGAAATGCTACGCATCCCGTATACGGGATCGCGCATACTGACCAATGCCATTGCGCTCGATAAAACACTGACAAAGCGCATCTGGCGCGACCGACGCCTGCCCGTTGCTCCCTTTCAGGAATTCTCATCCGGAGAGGAACCACTCCGCCCTGAATTGAAGTTCCCGTTATTTGTCAAACCAGCCCGTGAAGGGACGGGCATGGGCGTAGACATGCAAGCGCGTGTGGAAAACGAAGCCGAAATGCGTGAGCGCGTCAAATACGTGATCCATTCTTATCAACAACCCGCGCTGGTTGAGAACTTCCTCCCCGGTCGCGAATTTACTGTTGGACAGCTTGGCCGCTTGGATGCCAAAAGTTTCAGCCGCCATCCACATTGGTATGATGCAGACGGTTTCCATCGCCTACCCATCCTGGAACTGAAGACAGAGAAATCTACCACGCCGGGGATTTACAGCCATGCGGCCAAAGCCCAACAACTGGGGGAAAAAGGGGCGCCGGAATATGTCTGCCCGGCAGACGTCGAACCGGAACTGGCAAAGAAACTGCACCATCTGGCTTTGCGCGGGCATCAACTTCTCTTTGCTACAGATGTTTCGCGTGTGGATTTTCGCCTGGATGTCGAGGGCAATCCGCGCCTGATCGAGATCAATCCCCTGCCCGGTCTGACGCCTGGTTACAGCGACCTGTGCCTGCAAGCGGCTGCCGAGGGCATCCGTTACGAGGATTTGATCCTGGAAATCCTGTACCTGGCAGCAGGCCGGTGGGGATTGTTGGAGCCGCGCGAATTACCGCCCGAACAAACGAAAAAAGCGCGGAAGAAACAATAGAAGCGCTATTTATCGTATTCAAACACACAGCCTCGCTTTTCGCGAGGCTGTATTATTTCACTCTATCATTCTTCTAAAAAGAGCAATCCCGCAAATCTACTTTAATTACAGTACAACCGGAATCAGGCGCTGGAACGGTTGCACAACATTGCTGTGTCGTATCATACCCGTATCCTTCGGGGCATTGCCCATCTGTTGAACCTGTCCCCGCGGAATTGCAAGCCGAATTGCACACCTTGAGGTCGAATGAAAATAACTCCGGGCCACTACAACTCACCATCTGGTTTCCATCTCGTAACCCCTCGTCGCTGCAAGTAAAGCCGGCAGTAACAACCTCGAATGTCGTGCCTTCTGGAAATGCCATCAACGTATACGGAACTTTGTTGCTGCAAAACTTGTCGCGCACATCCGCGACCGGGGCATAGCAGGTAGTCGCCGCATCCTGGCAAAACGGAGCGAATTGCACCAAACAGATCGCCCATCGTTTGTGCCAGCGTAGCACCTTCTTTTCTAGTCAAAGCCTTCTCTACCAGATTCCCAGACCTCCGGGTTAGCTATGTATACCGGACGCCGCCCGTCCAGCCAAGCAAACACATCGTCCACGATCATTTGTGAATGACGCTCTTTAACTTCATGAGTAGCGCCAGCCAAATGTGGGGTGAGGGTCACATTCTCCAGGTTCAGAAGAGGATGGTTGGCTGGCAAGGGTTCGAACCAAAACACGTCCAGTGCCGCCCCGGCAATACGCTTCTCTTGCAACGTCTTAATTAATGCTGCCTGGTCGACAACTGCCGCCCGTGAAACACTAATCAGGTAAGCAGTGGGCTTCATCAGGTTCAATTCCCGCTCACCCAACATCCCCCAGGTATCGCTGGTCACATTGGCATGCACAGAGACAAA
>JAFGKO010000303.1 GCA_016928525.1 Anaerolineales bacterium
AGGTCTGGGCCGCATTATATTCGCTGGGGCGCTCGGGGCTGGCTGATTTGATCCAACGCAACTGCCGGTGCGCCCTCCGTTTTGCGGACGGGTTAAGCAGGATGGGTTTCAGCGTGCTGAATGATGTCGTGCTGAACCAGGTACTGGTCTCTTTCGGCGATGCGCAGCGCACCAACCGGATGATCGCCGCATTACAGGAAGAAGGCACCTTCTGGGCCGGGGGCACCGTCTGGCAGGGACAGACCGCCATGCGCATCAGTGTCTCCTCCTGGGCGACGGCAGAAGCGGACATCGACCGCAGCTTGGAGGCGGTCAGGCACGTGGCGGCGATGATCAAGTAAACGATCCTGATCCCTGCGCTTATCGGCTGACCACTTTGTGTGTGGGTTGAAGCGACACAGCCCTACTTTTCGGGAGATGGGGATTATCTTGAAGGATATTTTGCTGTTAGCGTTTATGTCTGTTTATTGGGGTATCCAATCTGTCCGCGTTTAATATCTTCCGGGCTATAGTGAGATTTGTCACTTGACACTTTGGTTAAAAAGCATATATTCTACACGTAAGTTCAAAACTGCTAATTTGGGTCGGAATGATGGCAGGCGAAAATGGTCATAGCATGCAAGCCAGAGTTTAAAGCTTGAGCTTGATTTACGCCTATCCGACCATCATTTCCACGAGAAGGTATTCGCATGCGCAATTTGAACAAAATGACGAAAGCAGAGCTTCTGGACGAGGTCAAGGCATTAAGACAACACGTCGTCGACTTGGAAGCTGAGCGAAATGAATTCAGGCAAGCTGAACAGGCGTTGCGCGCTTCGGAAGACAAATTTTCAAAAGCGTTTTTTATATCTCCCGATTCCATTAACATTAATCGCTTGAGAGATGGCCTGTATTTAGAAGTTAATGAAGGCTTTACACGGATCACAGGTTACACCAAGGAAGATGTCGAAGGGAAAACATCCCTTGCGACCAATATTTGGGCCAATCCAGAGGATCGTGCTCGCTTAGTGGAAGAACTGCGGTCGCGTGGTGAGGTGACAAACTTCGAAGCAACTTTCAGGATGAAAGATGGGAGGGAGAGAATTGGCTTGATGTCTGCTCGCATTGTAGAAATCAATGGACAACAATGTATTCTCTCCATGACTCGTGATATTACCGAGCGTAAAAAAGTGGGGGCAGAGTTATTCGAGAGTGAGGAGCGTTTTCGTTTGCTCGCGGAAACTGCCCCGGTTGGCATTATCCTGCATAAAGATGAAGAAATTTTTTATACCAATCCGGCCGCTACCAAATTGCTAGGCGCATCCGATTCTAAAGAATTGATCGGTCGAAATATCCTGGATCATATCCATCCTGATTACAGACCGATGGTGTTGGACCGAGCGCGGTCGGTGCGAGAACGAAGTCTGGTAGCACCTCCGGTTGAGGAAAAATATCTGCGTTTAGACGGAACCGCGGTGGATGTTGAGGTTACTGCTACCCCATTTGGGGAACATGGGAAACGGATGTTCCAGGTGATTATTAATGACATCACCGAACGGAAGCGTACCCAGGAACTTATCCACTTGCGCCTCAGATTGATGGAATTCGCAACAAACCACTCATTGGATGAGCTATTGCAGAAAGCGCTGGATGAAATCGAGGAATTGACAAACAGCTTTATTAGTTTTTTCCACTTCGTAGAAGCGGATCAAAAGACTCTTTCGTTGCAGATGTGGTCAACCAGGACACAGCGTGAGTTTTGTGAAGCGCAGGGAAAAGGATTACATTATCCTGTTGACGAGGCGGGCGTTTGGGCGGATTGCGTTCGGGCGAGACGGGCTGTTATACATAACGACTATCAAACCTTAGCCCATCGCAAAGGGTTACCGGAGGGGCATGCGGAAGTGATCCGGGAATTAGTGGTGCCGATAATAAAAGGTGATCGTATCCAGGCAATCCTCGGCGTAGGAAATAAGCCAAAGGACTACACCGAAAAAGATAGCGAACTCGTTTCATACCTTGCCGATGTCGCCTGGGAGATCACCGAGCGCAAGCGGGCGGAGGATGCGCTGCAGGAAAATGAGGAAAAGTTTCGCTCTCTTGTAGAGAATGCCCTGGCCGGCATTTTTACAGTAGATAATACATATCATTTCATCTATGCCAATGAAGAATTATGTAAGATATTGGGATATCCAAGAGAACAACTGCTCGGAATGGATTTCCGCGAAGTTTTGTCAGATGATAGTAAGGACCTGGTCGCTGAGCGGTATGTGCGGCGGCAGCGTGGTGAGGAGGTACCCTCCCGGTATGAAATGAAGATCGTCCGCGCCGATGGCGAACTTCGCGCTGTAGAAATGAGTGTGACTGTCATAAAGGATGAGGCGGGAAACTCACTCAGCATGGGACAGCTGGTTGACATCACCGAACGAAGGCGAGCGGTGGAAGCGTTACAGGAAAAGACCGAGGAGCTTGACCGGTTCTTCAGAGTGACACTTGATCTCCTGTGCATTGCAGATACAGACGGTTATTTCCGCAGATTGAATCCAGAGTGGGAAGTAGTTTTAGGTTATTCACTGTCAGAGCTTGAAGGGCAGAGTTTTCTCGAACTGGTACACCCTGACGATCTGGCCAGTACACTGACGGCCCTTGGTGAATTGGGCGCTCAGAAGACCATTCTGGATTTTGTGAACCGGTATCGTTGCAAAGATGATTCTTATCGTTGGATTGAGTGGCGATCCTATCCGATGGGGAATCTCATATACGCTGCTGCCCGTGATATCACCGAGCGCAAGCAGATAGAGGATGCATTGCGTACAAGCGAGGAGCGCTTGAGACAGGCCATCCAGGTTTCTCGCATCGGCATATTTGGACATGACCATGTCGATGATACTATCTACTTTTCACCTGAGTATCGGGAACTGCGCGAGTGGGATGAAAAGGAATCAGTGACCTTCCCAATGATTGTTGAGACGATTCATCCTGAAGATCGCGAGCGATTTGAACAGGCTGTTCTACACGCCCACGACCCGGCAGGTGATGGATACTACAATATTGAGTATAGGCTTTTACGCAGGGATGGTACTATTCGTTGGCTGGTTGCGCGTTCGCAAACCTTCTTCGAAGGAGACGGCAGTGAGCGTCACCCGGTTCAAACTGTCGGTGCTGTGCTGGATGTGACCGAATCCAGGCAAACCGAGGAAGCCTTGAGGTTAACGCGTTTTACGGTGGACAGCGTGGCTGATGCGGTGTATTGGATCGACCCGCAGGCCCGGATTGTGGATGTCAATGAAGCCGCCTGTCGCATGCTCGGGTACACCCGTGAAGAATTGACAGAGATGTCCTTGACAGGGATAGATCCGGGTTTTTCTTTGGCGCGATGGCCTGATATCTGGAAAAATATCAGGGAAGGAGGCAAGTTGACGCTCGAAGCGCAGCACCGGACCAAAGCTGGCCGGCTTATCCCTGTAGAGATCATGGCCAACTACATCAAATTTGGCGCTCGCGAGCTCGATTGCGCTGTTGTTCGCGACGTCACCGAGCGCAAGAAGGCGGAAGAAATATTGGAAATGTTCAAGTACTCCAATGATCATGCTTCGATAGCAATCTTCTGGATGGACCGTGATGCGAACTACATGTATGTCAACAACGAGGCTTGTCGCTCGCTTGGATACACCCGCGTGGAACTGCTGAACCTGCGTTTGTGGGACATTGATCCTATTTACCCAAAGGAACGCTGGTACAGCAACTTGGAGCAATATCAGCCGAATAGGCAGGGGGGAGGGGAGCATGTAGAAACCTTCCACCGCCGTAAGGATGGTGTCATTTTTCCTGTTGAAGTTTTCTCCAGGCACCTTTGGCTTGGAGAGAACGAGTTTCATGTGGCTTTTGTGCAGGATATCACCGAACGCAGGCAGGTAGAGGAGAAAATTCGCCAACTGAACGATGAGCTCGAACAACGGGTTGCAGAGCGCACCGCTCAACTGGAAGCAGCCAATAAGGAATTAGAGGCGTTCTCTTATTCTGTCTCACACGATTTGCGGGCACCGCTGCGGGCTATCAATGGCTTCTCGCGTATTTTGCTTGAAGACCACGCGTCCCAACTTCCAGAGGAGACAGCTCGCTTGTTGGGAATCGTGCGTGGTAACACACAGCAGATGAGCAGGTTAATTGACGACTTGCTGGCATTCTCAAGATTGAGTCGTCAGCCGGTCAACAGGCAAACGGTCAATATGGCTGATTTGGTCCGCCAGGTGTTGGAGACCCTGCAAAATGAATTGGAAGGACGTAAGGTGGTGATTGAAGTTGGAGAACTGCTTGCTTGTCAGGGTGATCCAACTTTGCTCAAGCAGGTTTGGATGAATTTGCTTTCGAATGCACTCAAGTTTACACATGGGCGAGAAGTAGCCCGGATCGAGATTGGTTGTGAGAAAAGGGAAGGCGAACAAGTATATTTAGTAAAAGATAATGGAGTGGGTTTCGACATGCGGTATGCGGATAAGTTGTTTGGCGTATTTCAACGTCTACACAGTTCTATCGAGTTTGAAGGGACAGGTGTGGGACTGGCAATTGTACAACGCATCATTCATCGTCATGGCGGACGTGTGTGGGCCGAAGCTGAACTGAATGTTGGCGCCACGTTTTACTTTACGTTTTAGGCTGCGTCCTGCGGCATGCAAATAACTAGTCTAAGTTACTGAGGAGAGGTGTCGTATGTCAACAGATCCAATTGAAATCCTGCTTGTGGAGGACAACCCTAACGATGAGGAGTTAACTCTTTATGCTTTGAAGAAGAATAATATTACCAATCACATCCAGGTGGTGCACGATGGAGCGGAAGCCTTGGAATATCTTTTTTGCACTGGCGCTTATGCACATCGCAAGATCAACGATCCCCCCAAGGTGGTTCTGCTTGATTTGAAATTGCCCAAAGTAGATGGTTTGGAGGTTTTGAAAAGTATTAAATCGGATACGCGCACGCGGACTATTCCGGTGGTTATGCTAACTTCCTCGCAGGAGGAACGTGATATTGTTGAGAGTTACCAACTGGGCGTTAATAGTTATATTGTTAAGCCTGTAGATTTTGAACAATTCATTAATGTCGTGCGTCAATTAGGTCTGTACTGGATGGTGTTTAATAAAATGCCAGTAACAGAATAGCAATTGAATCAGTTCGCGTTCGGCTTTACAATAGGATTAGATTATGTCCACTCCTCTCCATGTATTGATTCTCGAAGACCACGAATCTGATGCCGAGTTGATGGTGTATGAACTTCGCCAGGCTGGTTACGAGCCTGACTGGTGTCGGGTGGATAGCGAACGCGACTATCTCGATTGTCTATCATCAGCATTGGACGTGATTCTGGCTGATTACACCTTGCCACAGTTTGATGCGATGCGCGCCTTGAATCTGTTGAAAAAACGGGGTATGGAGATCCCCTTCATTGTGGTGACAGGTACAGTGGGGGAAGAAGTGGTCGCTGAGTGTATGCGTCAGGGTGCAACAGACTATTTACTCAAAGATCGTTTGGGACGCTTGGGGTCAGCAGTCGAACGAGCCTTGCAGGAAAAACAGTTGAATGATGAAAAGAAGCGCGCCGTGAATGCACTGCTCGAGAACGAAGAAAAATATAGGAGTCTATTTGAATCATCTCCGGAATCTATCACGTTGGTTGGTTTGGATGGCACTATTCTAGACTGCAACGAGGCTACAGCGGTCATTGCAGGTTTGTCCAGGAGTGAGTTGATTGGAAAGTCATTTCTAAATATTGGAACTCTGGACGAGGCTGATATACCATTGCTTGTAGAGCGTTTTACCCAAATCGTTAGTGGAAAGCTCTTTGAGCCGTTTCAAGTTAAGGCTATCCGGCGCAGCCAAGAGGTACGATGGCTTGAAATACACCTTGCATTGCTAAAAAGAGACGATGAAGTCTACGCAATCCAAGTCATTTCGCGCGATATTACAGAGAGCAAATATGCAGAGGAGGCTCTTCGCAGTACGAATGAGTTGCTTCAAGCGCTTATCAATGCTGCGCCTTTGGCAATCGACGTGGTGGATACTGAAGGGAATGTGAAGTTGTGGAGCCCGGCAGCCGAAAAACTCTTTGGTTGGAAAGCGGAGGCTGTAATTGGAAAGCCCCTTCCTTCCGTGCCAGAAGCACTGAAATCTGAAGTCAGTCAACAAATCAGAGATGAGCTGCTTGGAACAACATACTATGGTTTGGAAACTCGTCGTGTGCGGAAGGACGGTTCCTTGGTAGATGTTCAATTATGGACATCCCCACTGCACGACTCGGAAAGTGAAATTATTGGATCGGTCGGTATCCTCACTGATATTACGGAACGCAAGAAAGCCGAGCAGCAAATCCAGGCTCTCAATGCTGAGCTTTTGATAGCTTATGATGAGACATTGGAGGGCTGGGCGCGTGCGCTGGATTTGCGTGATAATGATACAGTGGACCATTCCGTGCGCGTAATAGACCTGACAATGGATTTGGCGCGTGCGCTGGGTATTCCCGAGCCCGACTTGATCCATGTGCGTCGTGGAGCCTTGTTGCACGACATTGGCAAAATGGGTATTCCGGACGCTATCTTGCTCAAGCCCGGACCACTCACAGAGGAAGAATGGCGCGTTATGCGAATGCATCCGGTTTTTGCTTATGATTTGCTTTCAAACATCCCCTTTCTAAGGCCCGCTCTGGAGATCCCATACTATCACCACGAAAAATGGGATGGGAGCGGCTACCCACGGGGCTTGTCCGGGGAACAGATTCCTCTGGCTGCCCGCATTTTCTCCATCGTAGATGTTTGGGATGCGTTAGGTTCCGACCGTCCCTATCGTGCGAGGTGGACTAGAGGCAATATCCTTGAATATGTCCGTAGGGAAGCGGGGACTCGTTTCGACCCGAAAATTGTGGAGCTCTTTCTAAAAATGGTCTAACGTTGAAAATCCTGATTGCTATACACTTTCCCACATATCGAAAACAGCCCCTGATAGCACGGGCTGTTTTCGATATGCAAACCAATTACTCATAAGGGGAAGAGGTCGCACGCAACAAACCGTCATCTTCGAATGGAATCGGCGACTCTTTCATGCAATCGCAACTGCTTTCGGTTAGCGATTTCAATCGCCGCCCAAAGCTCTCCCCGGTATGGTAATAAGCATCTTTGTTGGCGCGGTCGGTGTTGTCGGTGATGGATGGGATATTACCTGCAAGAGCAGCCAATAAGTTTTGGGCGTGGTGTTTCCTCCAAGGCAGATTATGCGCAATGAGGCTTTGACATCTACTTCTCGCTCAGGCTTTCTGCGTTTCGCTCCGCGTTGTTTAACTGGTGAGGAGATGTTTCGGCCGCTACTGGAAAATGTTCTGATAAGTGGATAAAATCCCCCTGAAAAGTCGCAATTAGAACATGCGTTCCGGGTTATATTGGGCATATAGGTTAGTGCGTGCCAATCCGAATTCTTAAAGTTTGGAGGTTCAAATGGATTTTAGTAGTGTTAACTGGTTGGCTGTAATCGTGTGCGTTGTCGTTGCTATGGTCAGTGGGTTTGTTTGGTACCACCCGTCCGTATTCTTCAAGGCCTGGTGGAGGGGCATCGGTAAAGGCGATTCGGATCCGGGCGACCCCAACCCCATGATCTATCTCTTTACCCTTATCGCTGCATTTGTCGAGGCAACCTTTGTCTCCATCTTGTTGGGGGTGATGGGGAGTAATACGCTCGGCATGGGACTCCAGGCCGGCTTCTTGATCTGGCTGGGTTTTGTGGCTCCCACGAACCTGGTCAACAAGTTGTTCGCAGGGCATGGGTTCGATGTCTGGTTGATCGAAGCTGGGAACCACCTGGTAAACCTGCTTCTTTTCGGAGCAATCCTGGCCGTGTGGCGTTAAAGGGTCCTACGCTCAATTCATTCAACTCCCGCCGTGAAAGGTGGGAGTTTTCTGTACGCAAGATGTAACTTATTAATATGCATCTATGTTCTAAAATAGGGGCATGCCGCGCCAAGAAACCTCCCTGATTCTGGCTATCATTCCCAGCCAAAGTGTCGTTCGGAATTTAAAAGAACTGTTACAAGGTACAACTTTCAAATTGGAAGTTGCTTTTACCTTGGAAACAGGCACTCAGATGGCCGAAAGTATGCTCCCCGATGCAATCTTGTTGGATATGGATCCTGAGGGGAGCGCCCTGAGAATCTGCCGGCGTTTGCGTGCTAGCCGTGTCTTGCAGGGTATGCCTGTTCTCATGCTATGTGACTATAAAGACCACGACTCGCGCGTGCTTGGTCTCGGTGCAGGTGTGGATGACTTCATCAACAAACCGTTCGATGGCATTGAATTGTTGTCGCGTTTGCGCACTGTTACACGTTTGAACGCAAAGCGGCTGATGGTCACTGACCTGACGCGCTTCAAATGGATGGCTTCTCATGCAGCGGATGGCTATCTGCTGTTGGATACATCGGGAGCCATACATTATACTAATGAGAACGCTCGCACCCTGCTCAATTTATCGGAAGATTATCTCGGTCTACCTTTCGTAGCCGTGGTGGAATATCGCTTCAAGGCCGAACCTGAAGAAGCCTGGGCAAACTGGATGAACGAACCAGCCCCGTTATTTCTCCTTCAACCGGAAACGCCAACTGCGCGCGCAGCCTGGGTCATGCTGGATGCGTTAGACACCTCGCTAGGCGTTGAGCATCACCGCATTGTCCACCTGAAAGATGTCACAGAACGCATGTCCATATATCAGGATATGCGTCGCTTTCACACGGTGGTGGCGCACAAGTTGCGCACACCAGTGTCTATATTGGTCAGTTCCCTGGCCTTGCTCAAATCGCGCTTCGATCAACTGACCGGGGATGAAGTCAAGGAACTCCTCCGTAGCAGCATCACAGGCGTGGACAGGCTATCAACACATGTTCAGGAAATTCTCACGTATATCGATGCGCCCCTGGCGTTGAACCTCGGTGAGCCTGTAGCTCTGGAAAAAATTCCTGAGATGGTACAAACCATCTCCGAGCCTCTCAAATTGACCGGGGTGGTCATATCTTTGCCGGAACATTTGACTTCGACTGTGGTGGCTCTCACATATGATGCCCTGGAAATCATTCTGTACGAATTACTGACCAATGCACGCAAGTTTCACCCTGAGAAGAATCCTGCTGTGGAAATATCGGTTGAGCAGATCGATGATAGCTACATTCGCATCCGCGTGATGGATGATGGACAGACCTTATCTACTGAGCAGCTTTCCTGGGCCTGGCTTCCGTATGTGCAGGGCGAGAAAGACTTCACCGGCGAACTACCCGGTATGGGCCTTGGTTTTCCGATGATTGCCACGCTGGTTTGGAAAGCGGGTGGAGACTTGTGGCTGCGTAACCGTCCTGATGGCCCGGGCATGATCGTCGAGTTGAAAATCCCGCTCGAAAGCACCGCACGCAAATTCGAACGCCCTGCCGCGCCCTACTCGGGGTGAACTTGATTATGAGGGGAAATTTTTATAAAGACCAGGAAGAGAAATTTTAAATAGCGTTCTCAAAGTGGGTGATTTTAGGCATGGTATTTACTTTTCCCTCCACTGCAATGACATCGATCTGCCAGTGGTCGATTTCGTTCTTTTGCGTGTAATGCTCTGCTGCTGATAGCATGTGCTCTTGCTTCCTCGGCGTGATAGAAATCTCCGGTGGCCCAAGGCTATTCGAGGTGCGCGTCTTGACTTCGACGAAGATGGTGAAGCCATCTTTCTCCGCAATGAGGTCGATCTCTCCATAGGGTGTGCGGACGTTGCGTGCAATGATCTTGTAGCCACGCTTTTCGAGATACTCCGCAGCAATGCTTTCGCCCCAAGCCCCGACCTTCTGGTTGCGGCCGCTCATCCGCGGAAGCGCTCCAAAAGTCCTCGCAGCCGCACTTCCCACCTGCGTTGGCGCGGGAGGAAATTGTATACCAGTTTGTTGTAGTGTTCGAGCATGATCTGCGTGGTGCGTTCGATTGCGTATTTTGTGGACGCTTGCCGGGCGGCTTCTCCCATTTTTTGACGCAGGTCGTGCTCCAGGCACAGGCGGGTCAATTTAGCGGTGAAGGCAGGCAGGTCTTTGGTTGAGAGAAAGCCGCTGATCCCATCCTCAACAGAATCTCCCACGCCCGGAGAGTGGATACCCATCACCGGCAGACCGGCTCCCATGGCTTCGATCACTGAGAGAGGATGCACTTCGGTCACGGAAGCGGTTACAAAGGCGTCGCACATTGCCAGGTAGCCGGGAATTTTGTCATAGGGGATCATGCCGGTAAAGTGCACGCGCCTCGAAACACCAATATCCCTGGCGTATTCTTCCAGTTCCTGTTTGCGGGTTCCGCTGCCCAGGATGAGCAGGAATACATTTTCGAGCGCCTGGGCGACCCCGCCGAAGGCCTGCAACAGGAATTCCAGGTTTTTTTCCGGTCCCAGCCGCCCGGAGTAGATGAGCAGGATGTCTGATTCTGCAAAGCCGTATTCTGCGCGCGACAGCGGCTCAGCTTCGAAATATCTCTGCAACTCCACGCCGTTGGGGACAATTTCGATGTGCGTCTTGACTTCCAGCTGCCGTAAAATCTTTTCCATACCGGGAGAAGGTGAGATGACCAGGTCCACTGCCTCACAAAAGGAGGGCATGTAGGCCTGCAACAACCCCTCGCTGACTTCTTCAGGCAACATGGGCAGGTAAGCCTGGGCGTACAGGTCGTAACGGGTGTGGTTGGTGAAAATAATGGGTATTCGCAAGGGTCGGCAGTAATGCAATGCCAACCGTCCGCTCAGGAAGGGATGGTGGACGTGGACCACGTCCATGGTCTGGAGCAGCTTTTTTGCCTCGCGGGAATACCTGAGAGAGAGATAGAAGCCTGTATCGGCCAGGGGCAGGCCCGGGCTGCGGATGACGCGCGGGTCGTCGTCTTCATGATCCGGCTCGCTGAAAGTGAACACATAGACATCGTGTCCGGCTTTTTCGAGGTAGCGTTTGTTCAGGTCGATGTAGTTGGTGATGCCGCTGATATGGGGTTTGTACGTGTCCGCCATCATGCCAATACGCATGGGTCCGCCTTTCTCTTCAATCGTACGGTATGCGTGAGGGACTGTCAAGTAAAATATGGGGTAGAATAAATGCCCCCAAGGAATGATATGGTCAAGTTGATCTTGCGTGACAAAGAATACGAAGTAAAGCCGGGTATGACGTTGTTATCGTCGTTGGAGAAGTGCGGCATTTTATCGGAATCGGTGATCGCCACGCGTGACGGTGAGTTGATCCTGGATGACGAAATCCTGCAGAATGGCGATGTGATCAAATTGGTAGCCGTGATTTCAGGTGGTTGATCGGTATGAAATGTAGAAAATGCGGCGGCAAGGCCTCGGTCAACATGCGCCAGCATAAGCTGGCTTTGTGCAAGGAGCATTTCCTGGAGTGGCTCCCCGAGCAGACCGAGCGCTTTATCAAAAAATATGAGATGTTCACCCATGATGAGAAAATCCTGGTGGCGGTTTCGGGCGGCAAGGATTCGCTGGCGCTGTGGGATATCCTAGCGCGGCTCGGTTATCGGGCGGATGGACTGTACATTGGATTAGGAATCGATGACGTGTCCCCGTCAGGGGAGGGCTTGGGTTACTCGTCCGAGTCGCAGCACATGACGCAGAAATTCGCGGACGAACATGGCTTGAAGCTACATATTGTGGACGTGGAAGAGGAGTACGGGCAGCCTATCCCTGTGCTGGCGGACATCACTCACCGAGGGAAAGGACGTCCCTGCTCTGTCTGCGGACTGGCGAAGCGGCATGTGATGAACCGCATCGCGCGGGACCTGGGGTATGCTGTGCTCGCGACCGGCCACAACCTCGACGATGAGGCGGCCGTACTCTTCAGCAACACACTCAACTGGTTAGGGGAATATTTATTGCGACAAAGCCCGGTTCTTCCCGAGGCACCAGGACTGGCGCGCAAGGTCAAGCCGCTGTGCCGCTTCTACGAGCGGGAGATGACAGCCTATGCCTTGCTGCGCGGCATCGAATATATTTATGAGGAATGCCCTTTTGCAAAAGGTTCGAAGACTATTTTTTATAAAGAACTGCTCAACCAACTGGAAACCGAACAACCTGGCGCCAAACTGTCCTTTTACCTGAAATTCCTCGAGGTTCGCAAACAGGGGCTGTTTGTCGAACAGGATAAGGCGCAGGCGCAACTCACCCCCTGCCCCAATTGTGGACAGCCCACCTCCGCGCCCGGCCTATGTTCGTTTTGCCGCTTGATGGAGCGGGCGGCGCCGACCTCATCCGACATAGCAGAATAGGAAATCATATGTTGACAATCACAGCATCAGACGCATGGAAAGAAGCGCATCCGGGGGCGCAAATTGGCCTGCTGGAGATTTCCGGCGTGGATAATTCACAGCCAGCCCCTGCGCTGGACCAGGAGAAGCGCGCCATCGAGGAACGCTTGCGTGAGAGATATGCCGGCTTTTCACGAGATGATTTTCTGGAACTGCCGGTCATGCAGGCCTACCATCGCTATTATCGCAAGTTCGGGTATACCTATCATGTTTTGCTGCAACTGGAGTCGGTGGCATTAAGAGGCAAATCCCTGCCAAGTGTCTCGCCGTTGGTGGATGCGAATTTCGCCGCCGAACTGGATACGCTCATCCTGACCGCCGGGCATGATGTTGCGTTTCTCGAAGCGCCGGTTCTGATCGATGTGGCCCGCGAGGGCGATGAAATTACCCAAATGGGCGGAAACCAAAAGATCGTGCCGCTAGGGGATATGTTGATGAGAGATGCAAAGGGCATTGCCTGCACCATCCTGCGCGGGCAGGACAATCGCTCTCCGGTTTTAAAGGCCACAACGCATGTGTTATATGTCTCCTACGTTCCCGATGGGGTGACGGAGGCGCAGGTCCGGGCGCAGTTGGATTTAATGGAGAAACACGTGCGCTTGTTTGCGTCGGATTGTACCGTGGAGCAGTCGACAATAATTCGCGCAAAACCTTGACAAAACCTGTGCAGTTTGATAGAATTTGAAAGTATTTGCTGAGCAAAGTCCGTGACAAATAAACAAAGTCACGGATTTTGATTGACAACTCTTTGAGGTGACAGAATTTTCACATGACCAAACTAGCTCATCTAAAATTCAACGATCCCGCGCCTGATCTGGAACTGCCGGACACACAAGGTAAACTCGTGCGCCTGTCTTCGCTGTGGAAGATGCAGGTGCTGGTGTTAGCGTTTACCCGGCATTTTGGCTGTCCGCAGTGCAAGGATATGGTGGATGCGCTCTCGACGGCCGCGTCGGAGTTCAAACAGAAGAATCTTGCCCTGGCGTTTGTAACACAGGGTACGACTGAAGCGGCCAAAGTCTTCTGCGAGGAGCGTGCGCCCGGCCAGTTGTGCCTGTCGGACCCGGCGCGGGAGGCCTACCGCGCCTATGGACTGGAACGCGCCACTATCTGGCAGACCTTCCTATCTTGGCGCGTGTGGCAGTCCAATAAGCGCTTGAAGGAAGAACGTGGCTGGAACACGGACCTGCCGCCTGCCGGGCAGGACGCCATGCAATTGGCGGGAACGTTCGTCATCGGTACGGACGGCCGCGTCCGCCTGCCGTATTATTATGATGATATCGCCGATCACCCACCCGTGGATTTGCTGTTGCACGGTGTAATGGGGATGGATTGGAACCAGCCGTTTGAGGGGCCGGTGGCGCCACACGTTTAGTGTCACTGCGAGAAGGGCGCAGCCCGACGCGGCAGTCTCTTGCTAACCAGAGATTGCCACGCTCCCTGCGGTCGCTCGCAATGACAACTTGAATGGGATTTATGAAAACCTTTTTCCTTGCCTTTTACCTCGCAATAAAAGAGATCGTCCGCAATAAGGGACGGTTCTTCCTGGTCAGCCTGGTGATTGCCTTGATCACCCTGCTGGTGCTGTTCATCGCCGCCCTGGGGGAGGGACTAGCCGACGGTAACCGCCAGTACGTTGCCAACCTGGACGCGCAACTGGTCGTTTTCCTCGATAAATCGGACTACAACATCTCGTCCAGCCGCCTGGATACGAACATCATCCGCGCGGTGCGGCGCGTGGATGGTGTGGCGGATGCCGGGCCGATCTACACGTCTACCAGCCAGATCGTCTCGTTGGAGGAACCGCTCAAGATTTCGATGTTGGCGGTCGAAGCTGACAGACCGGGGATGCCCCCGTTAATCGAGGGCAGGCCGTTCAGGGGGGGCGAAGCGAGCGAAGCCGTCATCGACGAGGGCGTCGCCCTGCGCTCTGGTATCAAAGTCGGCGATGAAATCCAGATCCGTTCCACACAAGGGACGCAGGATAAATTTTTCTTCCTGAAAGTGGTCGGCCTGGTAGGCAGACAGTCTTATTTCTTCCAGCCGACGATTTTCGTCCCGCCTGCTACCTGGGAGAAGATGCGCCCGCAGCCCGAAGCAGACTTGCGCGATTCGACGCCGTACCCGAACATCATCGCGGTCAAGCTGCAAGACCCAGCGCAGATCGACTTGATGAAGGCGCGTTTGCAGGCACAGGTGACCAACATTGAAGTAGCCGACATCGAAACGACCATCAACAACATCCCCGGCTACTCGGCCCAGCAGAGCACAGTGCAGACGCAGGGTGCCTTCACGCTGCTGATTGGCATCCTGGTGATCGGCGGATTTTTCCAGATCCAGGTGCTGCAAAAGGTGCCGCAGATCGGCGTGCTCAAGGCGATTGGCTCGTCGAACGGGGCGGTCGGGTTGGCGGCGGTGATGCAGATCATTGTGGTGACCGCCATCGGGGTGGGCATCGGCGCCGGGCTAACCTATCTGTTCTCGCTGGGTTTCCCGCCTACCATCCCATTGGCCTTCGACGGTACGCGCTCGCTGCTGGCAGTCATCGCGTTGCTGCTGATCGGCCCGCTGGGCGGCATGGTTTCGATTATATATGCCGTGCGGATCGAACCGCTCAAGGCGTTGAAACTAGCTTAATAAATGTCATTGCGAGCCAACGCCGGTCGAGTAGCCCGTGTTCTTCGGGCGTATCGAGACCAAGTTGGCGTGGCAATCTCGCGGTTTGAGGTTACATGAGATTGCTTTCGTCGGGTTTCCCTGGCCCGTCGGCCAGGACGGGCGATACGGCCTTCGGCCTACTCAACCCTCCTCGCAATGACATAGTAAAGAGGAGTCATTATGAGTGCAGTTGCACTGGAAGTTCGTAACGTAATCAAAACCTTTAACATCGAAGGCGGTGGGACGATCAACGCCGTGGACGATGTATCCTTCGAAGTGCGCTCCGGCGAGTTCGTGGCGCTGGTCGGGCCAAGCGGTTCGGGCAAGACCACCATGCTCTCCATCCTGGCCGCATTACTGACGCCTACCAGCGGGCAGGTGCTGATCGACGGACAGGATTTGTCGCGCCTGAACGAGCGAAAACGCGTCAAGCTGCGCCGCCAGAAGATCGGCTTTACCTTCCAATCCAACAACCTGATCCCGTTCCTGACTGCGCAGGAAAATGTGGACTTTATGCTGCGTCTGAACGGACAGGCTAATAAAGCTGGGCGCATGCGCTCTGCGGAAATACTGGCCCGCCTCGGACTCAGCGACCGCCTGCGCAACCTGCCCGGGCAGATGTCCGGCGGACAGCAGCAGCGTGTAGCCATCGCCCGCGCCCTGATCCACAACCCGGCCGTGGTCCTGGCCGACGAGCCGACCGCTTCGCTGGACACCGAGCGCGCCTACCAGGTGGTGGAGACCTTCGCCAACCTGATCCACGAGAACGAGCGCGCCGGGATCATGGTCACGCACGACCTGCGCATGACCAAATACGTGGACCGCGTGCTGCAAATGCGGGATGGGAAGCTGGTGCAGGTGATAGAAGACCGAAAGGAAATCGATAAACTGGCAAAAGGCGAGTAAGTCCGGGGGTTAGTGTTCAGTAACCAGGGGTGATGGGCTTCAGATAATGCTCATCACCTTTCTTCTTTGTTCTGGCGCAAAGAGCTATCTTGCGAACCCTGTACAATATCCCCATGCAAAACAAATTCAATGCCCGCTATCTCCCTTTCATTTTCGCGGCAATTCTGGCTCTTCTATTCGCCCTGTGGGCTGGGCTGCTCCGCCTGGGTTGGACATTGCCTGCCTTCCCAAATCTGGCGATGGCGCATGGGCCGTTGATGGTCTCTGGTTTCCTGGGCGTGCTCATTCCCCTGGAACGCGCGGTTGCCATCCGCCAGAAATGGATGTTTGTCGTGCCCATCCTGGCAGGTCTGGGCTGGATTAGCCTGTTTTTCCAGCCCTTCCTTGGTGCGTTGTTGATGACCCTTGGCAGCCTCGGTACGCTGGGCATCCTGGCTGTCATGGTGCGCCGTGAGCCTCACATCCATACTGTCACCATGGCCTTTGGTGCACTGGCCTGGGTGGTCGGGAATATTTTATGGATGATCGGGCTCCCCATCTACCAACTCGTCTTCTGGTGGATGACCTTCCTGATCCTGACGATTGGCGGCGAGCGGCTCGAACTCGGCCGGGTATTGCGCCCATCGGACAGGCAGATTCGCCTCTTCAGTCTTTTCAGTGCCTCCTTGCTAGTTGGGACGCTGCTTGCCACCTTTGTTCTCGACCTGGGCGCACGTCTGAGCGGTCTGTCCATGCTGGCGTTGGCGCTCTGGTTCCTGAAAAACGACATTGCCACGCGCAACTTGCGCCATCCCAACCCGCTGACTCGCTACATCGCAATTTGCTTATTCAGCGGGTTCATCTGGCTTGCCCTGGGCGGCGGATTGTATCTCTATGACGGAGAGCTGCTAGCCGGTCCATTGTACGATGCGGCCCTGCACTCGGTCTTTGTCGGTTTTGTGATCGTGATGATCTTCGGGCATGTGCCCATCATCTTCCCGGCCATCCTGGGCGTATCGATCTCGTTTTCACGACTATTTTATATTCATCTGATACTTCTTCATGTTTCCATGATCGTGCGCGTGGCAGGCGACTTGGCGTTGAATATCCCTGTCCGCAAGTGGGGCGGACTGCTGAACGAAGTGGCCTTGTTGCTTTTCTTGGGGGTGACGGTGTTCTCCATCGTGCGCGAGGTAAAGAAATAATGCCGACGGTATATCCGCTAAAACTTTCCTTCAAATAGCGATAAATTAGGGTATATTTGGTGCGTGCCTTATTCCCTCGGTGAAATTAAGTCTACCATCCGCCAGGTCTCTGTATTGGAAACTGCCACAGATGAAGATGTGCGTGTCATTGCTGAACTGGGCATCGTGCGCGCTGTAGAAGAAGGCGCGTATTTCTTTTTCCAGGGTGACCTTGCCGAGTATCTCTACATCATGATGGACGGGCGCGCCAAATTATGCCAGATCGGTTTGGATGGGCAGCAGGTCAACCTGCGCACCCTGGTTCCTGGTCAATTGTTCGGTGCGGTCGGCGCTGTCGACCCGCGCGCGACGTATCCCGCCAGTGCCCAGACCCTGGAGGACAGCACGGCCATCGCAATTAAGAGCGCTGCCTTCCGAAAATTACTGGAAAACCGCCCGCACCTGTCCTTTGGTCTCATGCGCTTGATGACTGGATACATCCGAGAAATGCAAGAGCGCTATCGCGAGCTGGCGACCGAACGCGTGGAACAGCGCAGCGCACGTACCTTGTTGCGTCTGGCGGCGCAGTCCGGGCGTAAAGTGGACGAAGGTGTGCTGATCGAATTGTCCTTCTCGCGCGAAGACCTGGCCGAGATGGCTGGCACTACCCTCTATACGGTCAGCCGCACGTTGAGTGCATGGGAAAAACAGGGCATCCTCTCCACCGGGCGCGAGCGGATTGTCATCACCCGCTCGCATGACCTGGTCAGGCTGGCGGAAGATCTGAAATAGTGCGCTAAAACTCGGATCTTAGTTCTCAAATATGCGCATGTGATTTTTATTGGGGGAATTGTTCGTCTAAGCTCCTGAAGCGCTGAAAAACTGTAATGCCTGGTCGGTCAGCAGGCCCTTATTTGCGCTGGCGCAAAGAACGAAATGCGCTTACGCAGTAGGATGTGTCTAGCATGGATACGCTTCTTTCCCAGGATTGGACTGTCGAACAGGTTCTATCGACCTATCCCCAGACTGCAGCGGTCTTCATCCGCTTTAAAGCGGATTGCCTGGGTTGCATGTTGGAGAAATTCTGTACCCTCGAGGAAGTTGGGCGGGATTATGGCCTTGTCCTGGATGATTTCCTGGCTGCCCTGAATGAAGCCATTCTACCAAGGAACCCAAAGGAGTGAGCTATGAAAGCTCTGAAAATTTTATTTTTCGTATTTCTTTTTGCAGGCATTCTGGTTGCCTGTACAGGTGGCGGCAATGAAGTCAGCACCAGAAAATATGTGTTGACCAGCGGCTTCGAGGAGGGCAACCTGGTCTACCTGGGAGTCGGCGGGGATATCAATGGCATGGTCAACCCGACCTTGCAAGCCAACCCGGGCGAGACCATCACCGTGGTGCTCGTCAACAGCGGCGACGGGGAACACGATGTCTATTTCCCGGACTTGAAGGTCAAATCCAAGCGGGTAAAAGAGAACGGGGAGAGCGTTTCGGTTACGTTTACCGTTCCGAACAAGGAAGTCAACCTGGAATACTATGACAGCGTCGCCAATCATGCCGAGATCGGCATGGTCGGCGTTTTGCAGGTCAGCGGCGAGGCTGTAGCAGTCCCGTCCGAGGGAGAGGCGGTCAGCCTTTATGTGGATGAAGTTGCTTTGCAGGCGCTCAAGAAGGGCGGCTGCGGCGCCTGCCATGCGATCCCGGGAGTCCCGGGCGCGGTTGGCATGCTTGGGCCTGACCTTTCAGAAATAGGGAAGGTGGCTGACACCCGCTTGCAAAGTGGGGAATACGAAGGCAGCGCAAAAACGGTAGACGAGTATATGAGCGAAGCGCTGGTAGACCCGAACGCTTACCTCTCGCCAGACTGCCCGACGGGGCCATGCCAGCAGGGTCTGATGCCTTCCTTCGCTGGGACCTTCAGCGAGCAGGAAATCCAGGCGGTTGCGGACTATCTGGCAAGCCTGCCCGGTGGCGCGGTTGCCCTCCCGGCGGAAGAGCCTGAAGGAACCAGCGATAGCGCAGTCGCATTGAGCGAAGGAACGGAGCTTTCGGAGGAAGAATTCGCCTGGGCCAAGCAGACCTATTTCGAGCGCTGCGCCGGTTGCCATGGGACATTGCGCAAAGGCGCGACCGGCCCTGCCCTGACGCCTGACCTGACCCAGCCCAAAGGGACCGTGGCGCTTTCGGCCATCATCTTCAACGGCACCACGCGCGGCATGCCCGATTGGGGCAAGCAGGGTTTCTTCACGCAGGAGCAGACCGAGGTCATGGCGGAATTCCTGCAAAACGAGCCGCCCGAGCCGCCCGAGTTGTCGCTGGAGCAGATGAAGGCATCGTGGAAAGTGCTTGTAGCGCCGGAAGATCGCCCGACATCTCCGCAAACTACGCGCGATTGGGAGAACTATTTCGTCGTGACCCTGCGCGACGCCGGGCAGGTAGCAGTCATTGATGGCGACACCTACGAGGTGGTCAATACGGTCAATACCGGCTATGCAGTGCATATCACCCGTATGTCGGCTACCGGGCACTACGCCTACGTGATTGGACGTGACGGCAAGTTGGCGCTGGTCGATCTGTGGATGGAGGTGCCGGATAAGGTCGCTGAAGTGCAACTGTGTTATGACGCCCGCTCCGTGGAGGTCAGCAAATACGAAGGCGAGCTGGGCGATTTTACCGACAAATACGCCATCGTGGGCTGTTACTGGCCGCCGCATTTCGCCATCCTGGACGGGCAGACGCTCGAACCCTTCAAGGTAGTCAGCACGCGCAGTTACACCTATGACACGGAAGAATACCATCCTGAACCGCGCGTGGCTGCGATTTTGGCCTCCCACTTCGCGCCGGAGTGGATCGTCAACGTCAAGGAGACTGGGCAGGTCTGGCTGGTGAATTACACCGATCCGGTCAACCCGACCATCAAGATGATCGAGGCCGAGCGCTTCCTGCACGATGGCGGCGTGGACTCGACCAAACGCTACTTCATGGTGGCGGCCAACCAGGCCAACAAGGTGGCGGTGATCGACTTGAAGGACGGGGAGTTGGAAGCGCTGGTCGAAACGCCCGCAGTTCCCCATCCCGGGCGAGGCGCGAACTGGATCGACCCGGAGTTCGGTCCCGTGTGGAGCACGTCCCAACTTGGGGATCCATCCCTGACTTCCATCGGCACAGACCCGGACGGGCATCCTGATTCGGCCTGGAAAGCGGTGCGTGTCACCCCGTTGCCGGGCTCCGGCAGCCTGTTCGTCAAGACGCACCCGGACAGCCAGTGGATCTGGGTCGACATGGTCCTGAACTCGGACCCGGTCCTTTCGCGCACGGTCTGCGTGATCGCCAAGTCGGATCCGAGCAAGGTGCACAAGTGCTGGGAAGTCGCGGACTACGGGCGGGCGGTCCACATGGAGTACAACCGTCAGGGCACGGAAGTCTGGATCAGCGTGTGGGGCGACGCCAGCAAGCCGGGCGAGACGGGCGAGATCGTGATCTACGATGACGCTACCCTGGAAGAAAAGGCGCGCATCCCAGACCTGGTTACGCCCACCGGCAAGTTCAATGTGTTCAACACGGTGAACGATATTTACTGATAGATATTTCGTACCGTCCCGAAGGGTTCCCGCAATTCAGGCTTGTATATCCTGCCAACCCTTCGGGACGTTTTGCGGGAGATCGCTTTGCTTATCATGGTCACGCACGACCTGCGCATGACCAAATACGTGGACCGCGTGCTGCAAATGCGAGATGGCAAGTTGGTGCGGGTGCTTAATGATAAGGACGAAATCGAGATGTTGGCTAAGGGTGGGCTGGCGGTAGGGACAAGTTAGAGAAAATAAAAGCCCTACGGGGAGGTCACCAGGGTGCCACTGGTCACGGTTACTTCGGCGCTAATGCAGCCCGGCACGGCACAATGGTTGCTCGCTCCGCTCCAGAACTGGGTACCGTTTAAGTCAAATCCATGTGGAAGTGCGGTTGCCCTATTGTTCTTTAAATGCAAATAATTGACCGCTATCACCAAGCGATAAAAACAGCATAGCAGCATTTTCATCATAAGCTATTTGATAGCTACCGACATTTTCATCGCCCGCGAGAATGAATGGAACGGAAGTAAATCTGGCAATAACTTGTTCGTTCCCAGTTTCATCCTCAAATGCTACTAAATTCCCATCTTCACGCAGGGCGTAGATTGAGTGTTGTGGAGCGGAATAAACAACATTACTTATTATGCCGCTTGTTTCCCAAAGCAGGTTGCCAGACCTACGGTCTAAAGCATATACACTTCCTATCTGCAATCCAGTACGCACAAAAATTTTGTCATCCCAAAAAAACGGCATGAAATCAAACAGGTTATCCATGTCGCGGAATTCCCACCTTATTTTACCGGTTTCCGTGCTTGTAGTAACCAACCCATTCAATCGGATATAAGTTTCGTCACTAGTGGAAATATAAGTTATTGTGTTAGTATTGACGTCTCTTCTTAGAAAGTTCCCATTAAGGTCTAGTATCTCTAAATTCGTGGGGTTTATTGATATCTGTAATTCATTGTCGACTATGTAGAAATAGTAACATCCACTACCACCTAGCAATCTGCTCCATTCAATATTACCCGTACTACGGTCATATTTCTTGACACCGGCTGAACTACTGTAGATAACAAAAACTCCATCGGGCGTGACCTCTAGCGCTCTATGTATTCCTGATTCTATTTTCCAGAGTAATTCGCCATTCTGACCATCAAGACAAGTTAAGAATTTGTCTTGATGTAGGCTTGGACCACCTAAAAAGCACACCTGTCCGGTTCCGGCACTTAACGTAGTGTCAAATTTATTCCAAACTATGTAAACATTATTAGCTGACCAAATTAGTTTAACCTTTTGGGTTTTTTCCAGTGTATGATTATGGCTGGAGAGTTGAACATTTTCAGTTGGCCGCGCGATCTCCGTTATACAACTTGCAGCATTTACTGCAAGTACACATAACATGAGGGCTATGCTGATATTAGAAGTTTTCATTTTCTTAGCTCCTCATAAGCAAAAGCGTACTTATTCGCTTGGTAAATTGCATATAACCTGGGAATCGTGAGAGCAACCCTAGTTTCAACCTGAGTTTCCAAACTTCCCCCAGGAGGTATTATGTTCCAAGGCGAATCTTTGCCGGTCAAAATATCGGAAAATAATTGAGCACGATTTACACTTCCATCCTTCAAAATATATGGTTTGACCACTAGAGAAACTGGAGAATATCTCCCTACCATAATGCTGGCACTCAATGGCGAGCCTTCAATCCAATTAAGACCTAGACCATAACCAATATACCGAGTTTTTCCATAAAGTAGAGGGTCGGACGCGGATACAAAAAAGCCTCTTCCAGCACCCGCGCTGGCACCAATATCTAAGGCTCCCCCAGTTGATATTGAAACCGAAATATCCCTATACTCATCAATAATTGAACCTGAAGATTTGAAACCATATACCTTCCCAAAATACAAGTTAGCTCCGCCGCCTACCGCCATATCACTTGCCCCAAGCATATAGAACGTAAAATTCTCTCTTTCCATTGTGGCAAAATCATATACAGTTTCTGCACCAAAAGAATGAGTTCCTATGTCGGCAACATTAAACGCCATGCCTTCAAGATAGCCTGGAGCACGATATTCTGTTGGACCAGAATAACAACCTCTCTCCCCGGTTACTGTTGCCCCCATAGAAAATGGATCAATTGGCTGAAGTCCATATTTTAGAAGTATACAATACTCGTAAAGTCCTTTGGTCGGCATCCATTGACACTCAGGATGGATCAAATGTCCTGAGGGGTCAGCATAATTTACAGGATTTCCTTCCACGTACAACCACCGATTGAGGGACAGTGGCTTGTTGTAAACTCCTTCCCATGTATCCCGCGTCAAGAAGCGACCCATCTCCGGCGCATAATGTCTCGCTCGCAGATATACCAACCCAGCGCTATCCTGGTATTCGCCTGTATACCCATACGCCGTTTGTGAAGCGCCGCCGGTCTGTGCCACCACGCCATAAGGGTCGTAGCTGCGTGCGTAGGTGATCGCGCCTGTGGCGTCGGTCAGTTGGCGCACGGAGCCAAGGGCGTCGCCGAGGAAGTACTCGATTTGTGATTGTTGATTTACGATTTGCGATTGCGCGATGCGGCCAGCACCGTACAGGTAGGTGTAAGTGCCGTCGGAGAGCGCTTGGGTGAGGCCGGTGTTCAGGTCCATGGTGAAGGTGGTGGTTACGCCATTTGCAGTTTCCTGGAGGCGGTCTCCGAGGCCGTTATAGGCATAGCTGAACGTTGATTGCTGATTGCTCATTGCTACAAGCCGGTTGGCGTAATCATAAGTGTAGCTGTTCACGCCATCATTGAGCAGGTTGCCGTTGTCGTCCCAGGTATAGGTCACGCCGTCCACGTCTATCAGGCGGTTGGCGATGTCGTAGGCGTAATTGACCGTAGACGGTAGACCGTTGACCGAGATCTCTTGCGTGAGGCGGTTGCCCACTGGATCGTAGGTGTAATGATAGTAGTCGCCGGTCGAGTAATTCGCTTCCGTGAGGCGATAGAGCGGGTCGTAGGTGTAGTCGATGGTGACGGGGCCGGAGGATGGCAGGTTAGTGTTTGTGGGGGTAGGTGTAGGCGTTTCCGTCAGTGTAGAAGTTGGAGTGGGTGTCGGTGTCTCCGTCGCTGTGGCCTCCTGCAAGGGTGGCAGGAAGAGCGCGTCCACGTGCAGGGCAGCCATGAAGTCCTGCACAGTCCTTGCGGATGCGGAATCCATCCATGCCAGGTTTTGCGGTGGATTTTGAGTAATTTCTGTGTTCCCACCGCCGAAGTCATCCAGGATGGCGTCTTCAGCGTTGATGAACCACAGGCCGATGTAGCCGCCCTCGGCATAATATGGCCAACTGGTCACATCGCGTGTCGCCAATAATTCTCCATTGCGATAGACTTCGACTGTTCCGTCTGCGCGGGCGCGCGTGCCGAATTGATCCCCGTCGACGAATGTCACTGGGATATCTGAACCGTGTTGCACCCAACCCTGACTACTTTCATATGTCCAAACTTGCACGACATTGTCGGTTGCACCGTACCACACCTCGATAGCGCCAGGCCATCCTGAGGTGGAGGACTGGGATTTCAGTATGAGATCCTGTTCATCTCCACTCTCATCCACATTTGTAAACGTGACGTACGCTTCCTGGTCTGGACCGTAGCTGGTTTGCCAAAGGATGAGACTGCTGCCGTTTAGAAGGACATCGAGTGCGTTGGAGTTGATACTGAACTCGCTGACTTCACCGCCCCAGTTGCCCCCGATGGAGCCGTTGGCACGGTTGAAATCGTCCACAATGGCAGTGTGAGGAAAAGTCGTTGGTAGATTTCCACCGCCGAAGTCATCCAGGATGGCTACATCGGCGCTGATGAACCACAGGCCGATGTAGCCGCCCTCGGCGTAATAGGGCCAACTGCTCACATCGCGTGTCGCCAATAATTCTCCATTGCGATAGACTTCGACTGTTCCGTCTGCGAGAGCGCGCGCGCCGAGTTGGTCACCGTCGACGAATGTCACTGGAACGTCCGCGCCGTGCTGCACCCAGTCCTGGCTGCTATCGTACGTCCATACCTGCACGACATCGCTACCCGGATCGTAGAGTACCTCGATGGCGCCCGGCCACGCCGAGTAGGAGCGCTGGGATTTCAGGATGAGATCATGCTCGCCCCCGTCTTCGTCCACGTTTGTCAACGTGACGTAGGCTTCCTGGTCGGGACCATAGCTGGTTTGCCAGAGGATGAGGCTACTGCCGCTTTGAAGGACATCGAGTGCGTTGGAGTTGATACTGTATTCACTGACCTCGCCGCCCCAGTTGCTGCCGATGGCGCCATTGGCGCGGTTGAAATCGTCTAGGATGCCGGTGCTCGGGAAAGTGCTGGAGCCCGTACCGGTTGCGGTAGGTGTGGGTGTGTCGGTGGGGGTGGGTGTAAAAGTCGGTGTCAGCGTTGGCCCGGTGGAGACATTTCCACCGCCGAAGTCATCCAGGATGGCGTCATCGGCGCTGATGAACCACAGGCCGATGTAGCCGCCCTCGGCGTAATAGGGCCAACTGCTCACATCGCGTGTCGCC
>JAFGKO010000304.1 GCA_016928525.1 Anaerolineales bacterium
AAACCAGGACTTGGGTGTGGTCAAACGGCTTCGCAAGAAGCAGATACCCGCTCTTGCCCTGTCGAGCGCTTAAGTTATGACAGATGATGTTATCCTAAAAAAAACCATATTTTGGGGTACCGGGGATTTATACAGAGATTCCCAAATATTGCGATTGCCAGAGACCATTCTGGCAGCGCTTTATGATAAACTCACCTCATGGATCTCGATTTTCGCTTCGGCTTCGTAGCCGTCATCGGACGCCCCAATGTGGGCAAGTCCACGCTCATTAATGCGTTGCTCGGCCAAAAAGTGGCCGCGGTCTCGCCGAAAGCGCAGACCACACGCCGCCGTCAGCTCGGCATTTTGACCACCGAGACTGCCCAGATCGTATTTGTCGACACCCCCGGTATCCACAATCCGCGCCACAAGCTGGGTGAATTCCTCAACCAGGAAGCCGAAGATGCTCTCCGGGATGTGGATGTGGTCCTGTTCCTGGTGGACGTCTCCGAGGAACCAACGGACGAGGACAAGTGGATCGCAACCCGGCTCTCACGACTCGCGCGTCGGACTCCGCTCGTGCTTGCCCCCAATAAAATAGATCTGGTTCCCGCCGAGGCCTTGACTCCGCGTCTCGAAGCGTACCAATCCCTGGTCCCGGAAGATGCGCAGGTGTTCCCCATCTCGTCTACGACTGGCACGGGACTGGAGTCCCTGCTGGCGGCGCTGACAGAACTGATCCCATTCCGCAAACCCGAGTATGATCCTGAACAAATCACCGACTCGTACGAGCGTGAGATTGCCGCCGAATTGATCCGCGAGGCCTGCCTGTTGCATCTACGCGACGAGGTACCGCACGGCGTGGCAATCCGCATCGACGAGTTCACCGAGCGCGGCGATGAGGGCGCGTACATCGCAGCCACGATCTTCGTCGAGCGCGAGTCGCAAAAAGGGATTGCTATCGGGCGCGGCGGCGAGATGCTCAAACGCATCGGCACTACAGCGCGGCATGAGATCGAGGAGATGTCGGGGCGCAAGGTGTTTTTGGAATTGCGCGTGAAGGTGTTGAAAGAGTGGCGCAAGGACGAGAAAGCCATGAAGCGCTTTGGGTATAAAATTAAGAAGAAAAAGTAATCTGAGATGTCATTGCGAGCCGCCGCTGGTCGAGTAGTGCGTAGCACGTATCGAGACCGAGGCGGCGTGGCAATCTCATGTTCTCAGGTTACTTGAGATCGCCACGTCGGCCTACGGCCTCCTCGCGATGACACCCCAATTGGGAGGGCTCACTATGTACATCCTCATCATCTTAGCCTTTATCTTCGCCGGTCTTGAATCGCTGGCCGTATGGAAAGGCTGGCGTAAGTTGGAGTTTGTTGCCAAACCGGCGGTGATGGTCTGCCTGTTCATCTGGCTGTCTGCCACGGCCGGATTAGAGGGCGCATTGTTTTGGTTTGGGACCGGCATCCTGTTTTCGCTGGCGGGAGATATTGCCCTGTTGTTCATCGACCGCTTCTTCACGCTCGGTCTGGTCGCCTTCCTGCTAGCACACATCGCCTACCTGGTCGGCTTCAACATCCCATTCCCGGAATCTCTGGACGTCTGGGCATTTGGCATCGCCATTGTGATTGGACTGGGTGCAGTGCGCCTGTTGCGCCGCATTGTGGACGGAGTGCGCAGCAAACAACCGCGACTGGCCGTGCCTGTCATTGTATATAGCACCGCCATCACGCTGATGCTGCTCTCCGCCCTGCTGACGCTCTTCCGCCTGGATTGGGATGCGACTACCGCTTTATTGGTCAGTTTTGGAGCTGCCCTGTTTTATTTCTCAGACATCGTCCTGGCCTGGAACCGCTTCGTTGCCCCCATCAAGAACAGCCGCATGCTGAATATCGGCATCTATCATCTGGCGCAGATTGCGATCGTGGTCGGGGTGGCGATGCAGTTTGGCGCATAAAAACACCAACTGCTCGAACATTGCAATCATGAATATCCTGACAGAAATCTTTCGTAACCCGGGCCTCGATATCCACGGCAAGGCAGACCACCGCACAGCGGTCAGGGCGGTGGCTATTCACAGGAAAAAGCTCTTGATGGTTTATTCGCCCGTCAACGGCGATTACAAATTTCCCGGAGGGGGTGTCAGCAAGAAAGAAAAACTTGAATACGCACTCAAACGCGAAATTCAGGAAGAATGCGGCATGAACCTGATGCATATCCTGCAGAGTATCGGCTGCATCATCGAATATGCGATCCCGATGAAGAAGAGCTTCGATGTTTTCAAGATGACATCCAATTATTATTTATGCGAGCTTGATACTACAACCTTCGAGCAGCGCTTGGATCCCTATGAAAAGAAGTTGGGCTTTCGACCTGTCTGGGTGGACATAGACACAGCCCTTCAGACCAATATAGCCATTTTGCGTTCCAAAACGAACAGGCCGCCCCAGTGGACGGCCAGAGAAGTCTTCATGTTGGAATATATCCAAACACATTTCCTTTAAACGGCATATCAAGCTTTCAACGGCTGAAAGCCCTCCCCCAACGCCTCGTGCGCCTGACCGATGACCATGAAGGCCTGCGGGTCAGCCTCCTGCACGATGGTTTTCAGGAAAGCAACTTCCGCGCGGGTAACAACGCAATACAGCACAGGCCGTGGCGTGCCCGTATACGCGCCGGTTCCCGGCATGACTGTCACGCCGCGGGACATGTCTTCCAGGATGCGTTCTGAGACGATTTCCGGCTGCCCGGTAACGATCAGCGCGGTGCGTACGGTAGTAGGGCCTTCGAGCGTGGTCTCAGCGACGAGACCACTGACGTAAAGCGTAATCAGCGCATACAGTGCCTGCTTCCAGCCGAAGACCAAACCCGCCCCTAGGATAACCAATGAATCCACCATCAAATAGCTGGCGGACATCGAAACGCCGCGCCAGTGGTTGAGGATGCGCGCCAAGATGTCCGAGCCACCGCTGGTGCCGCGCGCCCGGTAGACCAGTCCGTAGCCAAAACCGGCTACCACCGCACCGTACAGAGAATTCAGGAAAATGTCATCGGTGATGCCATTTTCAGGTAAAAACAGGACCAGAAAGTCTACAAGAAAAGAATAAGCGATGACAGCCGTTGCCGTACGGATGCCGAAACGCCGTCCACCAAGGAAGCGCCAGCCAATGAGAAAGAGCGGGATATTGCCGATAAAGACCATCAAACCGATCGGCCAGCCGGTGAAATGATTGATCAACTGTGAAATGCCGCTGACGCCGCCCGAGGCCAACTGCGCCGGCACAAGAAAGAGACGCAGGCCAACCGCTTGCGCCAGCGCACCGATGAGGATGAGCCCCAGGTCACGGAACCAAGGCCAGAAACGTTTGAGCATGATATTCTCCGAATAATACGCGATAAGTTTTAGGAGCAATCCGTTGGTTGAGTAGGACGAAGTCCGTATCGCCCGTCCTGCCCGAACGGGCCAGGGAAACCAACAAGGCTATTGTATAGTCAGAATTCGTGGTTTCGATACGCTCTCCGCTATCGCTTCGAGCTACTCAACCACCAGAAATCAATCCAACAACCCGACCCCCGCCAGTTTCTCGACCACACCGATGACCGCCGAATTATCCAGTTCCGCCATCCCCATTTGCAACATGGCGTTGAACAACTGCGTGTTCTCGGCCGTCGCAGGCAACGGAATGCCATATTCGCGCGCCGATTCCATGATGATGTTCAGGTCTTTGGCCTGCATGTAAGCCTTGAAACCCGGCTGGCGGTTGCCCTCGAACAGGCGCGGCGGCTTGACGTCCAAAGTCCAGCACTGGGCCGCACCGGCTTTGATGGCCTCCACCACCTTTTGCGGGTCGACACCGGCTTTCTTCGAGAAGATCAGCAGTTCGCCCATGGCAACCATCTGCGCCGCGACCATGATCTGGTTGGCGGCCTTGGCCACTTGTCCCGCGCCCGCCGCGCCGACGTGTGTGATGGTCTTACCCGTGGCCTGGAAAACAGGCATGACTTTTTCCAGCGCAGCCGTATCGCCGCCGACCATGATGGTCAGCGTACCGTTTTTCGCGCCGATGTCGCCTCCGGAGACAGGCGCATCCAGAGACAAGACACCCTTCTCAGCCAGCTTGGCAGCAATCGCGCGCGCCGCTCCCGGCTTGACGGTGGAGTTATCCACAAAAATCAATCCTTCATGTGCGCCTGCGATGATTCCACCTTCGCCCAGCGCAACCAACTCCACGTCGGGAGTGTCGGGCAGGTTGGTGAAGACCACGTCCACCTGCGCGGCGACTTCAGCGGGCGTAGACGCGGGCGTTGCGCCCTCAGCGCTGAGTTCCTCCACGGCAGCGCGGGAACGGTTGTGGACGACCAGTGGGAATCCAGCTTTCAAGATATTGCGGGCGATGGATTTGCCCATCAGGCCGAGGCCAATGTATCCGACTTTAATCATAGGAACTCCTTTGGGGAATTTTGGAGGGATTATACCGCCCTCTCCCCAGCCCTCCCCCAAATCCGACTGAAGTTCGTCGGATTTGGGGGAGGGTGCCGAAGGCGGGTGGGGCTATTAAAAATCAAGAAACCTGCCTCTTTAGCGGAGGCAGGTTTTGGGGCCCAGAAAGATGCGGCTATTTGATCTCGTAGCTCATGCTGACCGTGACCGTCAGGGTCAACTGGCCGGGCTGGATCGGTACGGCAGCCACTTCCGAAACGGCGGCTCCGCCGCCACCCTTGCCGTAGGAGTCCATATAGGGAACGGGAGCCGAGTCATAGAAACTGATGGACTGGACTTCACCCAGGCTCATGCCTGCCACGTCAGCCAGTTCCTGCGCCTGCGCTTTGGCATCCTTGACAGCTTCTTCGCGCGCTTTCTTTAATGCGTCGGTCTTGTCAGCCACGTCGAACTGGATGCTGTTGATGCTGTTAGCGCCGGCAGACACGGCTGCGTCGAGCAGGTCGCCCAGGTCGTCGAGCTTGCGCACGGTCACAAAGACCGAGTTATCGACCACGTAGCGCGTTCCAATCGGCTGGCCCTCTGGGCTGTACTGCTGGTTGGGCCAGATGCTGAAATTGGTGGTGCGGATGTCTTTGGCATCCACGCCGGCAGCTTTCAGGGCTTCGATGACCTGTTGGGTCTCTTCGTTGTTGGCCGTTACGGCGTCCGCCGCGGTGACCTCTTCCGTATGCACGCCGATGTAGATGTAGGCGATGTCGGGCGACAGGAAGATCTGCCCGGTGCCGTTCACGTTCAACGTGCGTACCGGGGGCGCGGCATCCGCCATAATAGTGGGGCTGCATGCGCCCAGGGCAAGCGCCACGAGCATGACAGCCGAAACGAATAAAGTTTTGTTACGCATAGGTTCATCTCCTTGGTGTAATATCAAACATACCATAGACGATGAACTTTCGAAAAGGTTCCCGAGGATGGCTTGAATTCACCTCGATTTTTGGGGTAAAATGGACGCACATTTGTTCTACACCCAGAGTGAGACGATATGGCAATCGACTTCCAGCAAATCTATACAAAAATCAAAGAGATCGGTCAGGGTGCGCGCGAACGCAGGGAACGCATCGAGAATCTGCGCAACCATGCACGCAAGTTGCTGGGAGAAAATGCAAATGAGTTGGACTATCTACGTGGAATTGTGGACCGCGTCAAAGAGACCGACCCCAACATCCGCTGCGCACTGCCGTTAAATGAGTCACTCGCTTCGCACGTGCCCGCACTTGCTTCAGTTATAGATGCGACTCTCATCGCTGCAGATGGTTCCCAGATCAACCCGGACAGGCACGCTTCCGTCCAGCTTTGTCTCATCAATGTAGGCGCCATCGTGATGCGCATGCAATCCGGCCAGCCGCCCGAAATCCACACCAACAGCGAACTGCTCTACGGCGACGAATTGGAGACCAAATACGGCACAATGACCGAGGGCATGGTCGCCCTGAAGCGTGACCTGCGCGAGCGCAGCATGCTGGATGAAAGCTCCAAAGAAATAACGGGTTCGGTGGTGACCTTTACGGACGGGCCCATCGAACTCTGGGGCGCAAAAGACGGCGAAGAGGCTGAGTCGTATCACGAATCATTGAACAATTACCTTTCGGTCCTGTCCCGACTGCAAGCGCGCGGCGTCATCACCGCCGGCTACGTGGACAAACCTGCCGCTGACCTGGTCGTGCGCCTGCTGGAGTTGGTCAAGGCGCAAAGGGAAAAAGAGCCGCCAGCCAGCTTCCGCGATTACCGTCCCCTGCGCGGCGTCTCCGATCGCTGGCTGTACGGCGAAAAATCCAATCCCCTGCTTGGCCCCGGTGAACGCTCGGCAGTGTTCGCCATCCAATCCAAATCCGAGAAATACTACCAAGGCATGCTGGGATTGCACTTCTTCTACCTCAACGTAGGCACGCAGGGACACCCCTATCCGGTTCGGGTGGAGATACCTAAGTGGGTCGCCGATGACCCCGAAAAGCTGAATTTATTGCACGCTGTCCTGGTTGACCAGTGTCGCATGATGGGCAGCAAGCCATATCCGTATTTGCTACACCGCGCGCATGAGGTGGCAGTCGTCAAACAGGAAGAGAAATACCAGGTCGAGCAGATGCTAACCCAGGAATTGCGCCGCCAGGATGAAGAGATGGATGATGGCTCGTACAAGCAATCGGCGAAGGATTTGAAGGGAAGAACAAGAAGATGATGTCATTGCGAGGGGCGCTTTTCCCCAAAGCAATCTCCCGTTATCTTGGAGGAGTCTCTATGAGTGATGGATACCGTTTTATAAGAGATTGCTTCGCCCCCGTCTCGGGCCGACGCCTCGCGGGGCGGACGGCCTGCGGGCTCGCAATGACAGGAGGTAGTTTATGACCCAAATCGAAATCGGACGCTTACTCCGCGCGGGCACGACCGGCTTCATCGCCGGCTGCCGCGTCTCGCAATTGACCGTCCCGGCCTTTGGCGCGCTGGTGTGCGCCCCACTGGGTGACAGCTACCAGGTCTACGGCCTGATCCACGACATTCATATCGACGACGACGGCTTGGTGCGCCAACTGGTGACGTCAGAGAATATTTCAGAGGCTGTGATGCATGATAACCGCGTAAACCGCATCGTGCCGGTGGAAATGTCCGTCCTGGCGGTTGGCTACGAGCAGGACGGCAGGATCTTTCACCTGCTGCCGCCGCGTCCGCCGCTGAGTCTGGATGTGATCTATCTGTGCGAAGAGGATGATCTGGCGCGCTTTACATCTGCTGGAAGGTTTGGATATTTCCGCCATATTTTGCGGGCGCAGGATATTCCGGTCGGTGAGGTGCTGGCGGCGCATTTGCAACAGGCCGAGAAAGCACATGGCAAGGACAGCGCGGCCTGGAAGGAAAGCGCGGTCAAGGAATTGATCACCCTGCTGCGCGACGATTACCCGACTTTGATGTCTGTGTTGGGTGCGCTCGGAGAGGTAGTCTAAACACTAAGACACAAAGACTCCGAGACACGAATTTAAAAACTTTGTGACTTCGTGCCTTCGTGTCTTCGTGGTAAGGAGAACTCATGGCTGAAAATAATCCGATTGGTTATATTGTCGGCGGTGGACTGAAAGAAAACTTCCGCGTGCGGCTGACCGTCCCGGCGCAGGAAGTGCAGGAAGGCGCGTTTGTGGTCATCGAAAGCGACGCCTGGCAGTACTATGGCCTGGTCACGGACCTGCTGCTGGGTGCGACCGACCCGCGCTTTGCGGACGAGCAGTCCGAGGCGCGGCTGCCACTAAACATCGCCAAAGCCCTGCACGGACAGACGCTCTACACCAACCTGGAAGTGCTGCCCGCGCTGATGCTGGAACGCGGCCCGGAGCCGGGTTCGCCGGAATATGACGAATGGCTGAAATCGCTCGGGGAACGGCAGCCCAGGCCGGGTCCGGTTAAGACCGTGCCTCCGCATCACGCCAGGGTGCGTCTGGCTGCGGAGGGCGACATCGCCGAGATCTTCGGCGACCCGTCCGACAAGTCCAATTTCGTCATCGGCTATACGCGTGAGCAGGGACACCCGGTCTGCATCGACATGGACAAGTTCGTCCAGCGCTCGTCGGGTGTGTTCGGCGCTACCGGCACGGGCAAGTCGTTCCTCACGCGGTTGGTGTTGGCCGGGCTGATGCACTACAACAAGGCTTCGGTGCTGGTCTTCGATATGCACAACGA
>JAFGKO010000305.1 GCA_016928525.1 Anaerolineales bacterium
CTTCCCATTTCCATGCGTCCTTTCTTATCAGTTGAAGAACGCAAGTTCCACTTAAACCGCTGGTCCGAAAATCGGGGGTAACCGCAAAATGAGTCAAACCATTTTAAGCACAAATGGGAAATGCCGGGCGGCAAGGAGGATCCGGGCGAAACCTTGAGCGACTGCTTGATTCGAGAAGCCAAAGAAGAAACCGGGCTCGATATTGTTATCACCCACGTCATGGGGGCCTCGGAAGGTGAAATCCCCACCCTGCGCCTCGCCTACCTCTTTCTCTCCGCCAATGTGATTGGCCCCGACACCGTCACTCTCAGCGATGAACATGACGCCTACCAGTGGGTCACCCCCCAGCAGGCGCTCGATCTCGACCTCTGCCCCGGCCTGATCCCTTTCATTCAGTCGCTGGCATCAAGCGAAGCTTCAACGAGGTAATCTTGTGGCCGCAAAGTGGAAAACCATCACGTTGTTCATCTCGTCGACTTTCCGCGACATGCACGCGGAGCGGGACGAGCTTAACAATGTGGTTTTTCCGGCTCTGGCTGATCGCCTGAAAACGCGCCGCTGCCGTTTGGAGCCGATCGACCTGCGCGTCGGCGTGGAAACTGACAGCTCACAGACCGAACGCGAGCGCGAGCTGCAGATCCTTAAGGTATGCCTCGCTGAAATTGAGCGTAGCCGGCCGTTCCTGCTCGTTTTGCTGGGCGACCGCTATGGCTGGGTTCCGGGCAGTGACCGCATCGAGGCCGCGTCCGGCGAGGCGGGTTTCACGCCGGATGACAATGGCGGCAGCGTCACTGCGCTGGAGATCGAATACGGACTGCTGAAGAAGGAACCGGTCCAGCGGCGGAGATGCCTGCTCTGCATGCGCGACCCGCTGCCCTATGACCGGATGCCGAAAAAGACAGCCGCGATTTACAGCGATGCCCACGCCACCGACCCCGATGCGCCCGACCGCGTCCAGCGTCTGAAAAAACTGAAAGCAAAGATGTTGGCCGATCCTGAACTGGCATCGCATCGCCTGCCCTACCGACTGGACTGGAACGACGCCCCGCAACTTCCTGACGTCGAAGGCGAATACGGAATCAAGGCATGGGGACAAAAGGTTGAAAAAGCGCTATGGGTTTTAATCGACGACGAGACCCGCGAGTTCGCCGCACAGGAAGAGCCGACCTGGCAGGAGGAGGAACAGTTTGTCATCGAGGAATTCGTTGAGCGCCTCAACGGCAGCTTTATCGGACGTGAGGCACTCGTTGGAGAGGCACTGGATCTTGCAGCATCGCCGACGGACGATAGCTCACCATGGGGACTTTGCTTTGAAGGCAAAACGGGATCCGGCAAGAGTGCGCTGTTCGCGCACCTGCATCACGAATTGTCTCAGCAGAAGGAGATGCTTTTGCTGTCCCACGCCGCCGGGGTATCACCGCGCTCCGGACAGACCGAATGGATGCTGCGCCGCTGGATCGGGGAACTAGGCGATGTGCTGGGCGAAACACCGGACGCGCCGGAAGACATCAGGCCCGAGGATCTGGAAAAGCTGTTTGCCCAGCTGCTCCACCGTGCGGCAACCGGGCGGCGCGTAGTATTGCTGGTGGATGCGTTGAATCAATTTGTGCGCACCGACCGGGCCCGCACCGTCTCCTGGCTACCGGCCATCCTGCCGGACAACGTCCGGTTCATCGCCACCGCCATTCCCGGCGATGAGACCCGCAACCTGTCGCAGCGCAAAGGACTGAAGCGTTTCGAGGTGCCGCCGCTGGATGTCTCGGAGGCCGACAGGGTAACGGCGCAGGTCTATGGCCGCTACCATCGCCAACCGAATAAAGAGGTGGTGCAGGCCGTCATGGCGCTGCGCCTGCCCGATGGCTCCCCCGCCGCCGGCAATCCCCTGTGGCTCACCCTCGCGCTCGACCTTCTGAACCAGCTGGATACCGACGACTTTACCGCCGCCGAAGCCGGCACCGGCGGATCGCCGGAAGAAAAACTGCGCCGCATGGTCCTGGAACGCGCCCGCAACCTGCCGCCCGACGTGGAAGGGCTCTACGGACACCTCCTGACCCGCGTCGAAAAGGTAGCCGGCAGGGAAGAAACCCGCGCATTGGCCGCACTCATCGCCCTCAGCCGCAACGGCTGGCGCGAAGAGGATTTCCAGCACCTCCTGCCCAAAGCCACCGCATTGATCGCTTCCAACGATCAACGATCAACCATCAACGCTGAACTATGCCACTGGGATCCCCTGCGCTTTGCCGTGATGAGACGGTGCTTCCGGATGCATCTGGTCAAACGCGGCGCACTGGAGCAGTGGGAATTTGCGCATGCCACCCTGCGCCAAGCCATCCTGCAGCGGATCGATAACGACTGGCAAACCGGGCGGAATGACAACCTGCAACAGGCCATGTATTCCTGCGGAGCGGATTATCTCGAAACCCTGCCGCCGGGAACGAGTGTGCGGAAAGATGAAATCATGTGGCAGATGCTCGGAACGCGTGATGCACCGCGTGTCGCGAGCTACTATGCACAACCCACATCCGATAGCGAACTTTTAGCTCTTTTCTTGATGGAAGAAAAACACACTTCATCGGACTCGCTGCTATGTTTTGCCTCCTCATTACTAGACGTTAAAAACAGCCAGCAGAGAGCAGCGATAGCCCATAAGTTTATATACGATCTTTACGATGCGTTGAATACAGAAAGTCAATTGGAGCTACAAGAACTCATCCTTACTGATAGCCTGGCAACACTCTTAAACTTAGTCGACACCGAACCGAATATCACACATACCCAACGTACCATAACGGTTTGTTGTAACAAAATGGGCGACGTGCGCTTAAATCGGGGCGACCTTACAGGAGCATTGCAGCACTATGAGGCAGCGCGCGGCAATGCTAAACGCCTAGCCTTTATTCAACCAGAAAGTGCTTTCTGGCACGACTTCGCAATGAGCCTAGTGAATTGTGGTGACGCATATCGAAGCCAAGGTAACACGGAAAAGTCTCTAGAGAGCTTACAATATGCACTTGACATTGCAACACGCGGAGCACAGTCAAAATCAAGCAGCACTGACTGGCAGTCCTCTCTCTTCACAATCAATAGCTACATAGGAGAGGTAGCCAAAGACAAAGGAGATATCAAACAATCACTGGAGTACTTTCGCATTGCAAAAAAAATTGCAGAGCGCATGGAAGAAAGCGAACGTGGGAATACGTACTGGAAGAACGCCCATGCGGCCAGTCATAGATTGATTGGCGAAATTCTCCAAGATCAAGGAAACTTTAGAGACGCGTTGCTGCACTTCTACAAATCCCTTTCCATTCTAGAACACCTAACAGATGCCAACCCACTCAACACCGAATGCCAACGAAACCTCTCCGTGAGCTATAATAAGATAGGCGACGTGCAACACATCCAAGGAGACCTCACGGGTGCCCTAAAGCGCTACCCAGATGCCCTCACCATCCGAGAGCGCCTCGCCGACTCCAACCCTGATAACGCCTTCTGTCAAAGGGATCTCTCTGTAAGCCTCAATAATGTCGGCAACGTACAACGCGACCAAGGAGACCTCAACGGTGCCTTGAGGAGCTACCGAGATGCCCTCGCCATCCGAGAGCGCCTCGCCGATGAAGACCTAAGCAATATTAAAGCCCAGCTTGATCTAATATCAAACACCGACAATATCGGAATAGCACTTCTAGATGCGGGAAAGTCACAAGATGCGCTTGGTTTATTTCTATCTTTACAGCTTAAGATACAAGGTCTTATTGCGCTACAACCAGACAACCATGACTTGCTCAGGGAATATTCGATACTCTTCAATCATATTGGTGACGTACACCTAGACCAAGGTGACCAATTGGAAGCTCTCAAAGACTACCGCAATGCCCTCTCTATACAAGAGAACCTCATCAAGAAAAACCAAACATTAAAAAATGGCAACACGACCTTTCTTTGACCTTAAGCCAAATTGGAAACGTGCTATCTGAGAGGGGCGACGTCCAGGAGGCAACAAAGAATTACATAAATGCAATCGTTATTATCCAACAACTGACCAATGACAATCCAGATAATGCAGAATGGCAACATACCCTCCACGTGCTTCAAAATGATATCGGTAACATTGCGTTTCTCCAAGGCAACCTGAACAACGCACTTATTTACTATAGAGATGCCCTCACCATTGCACATCGAATGACCGAAAACCTCCCCAATAATAACTCATGGAAACGCAACCTCGCAGTGAGCATGCAAAACATCGGCAAAACACTATGCGACAAAGGCGACCTAAATGGTGCAGCACAAAGCTTCCTTGATTCACTTGCAGTTCAAAAGCAATTAGCGAATGTCAATCCCAACAATATAGAATGGCAACGTGATCTCTTTATGGGGTATGCAAACATGGCAATAGCTACTGAACAGAATAAGCTGAGGGATGCTAAAATCTGGTGGCACAAGGCCTACGAACAGCTAAGCGGCATGAAGCAGCGCGGCATCATGCTGCCGACCGATGAGCAGTATCTGGGATGGTTGAAAGAAAAGGCGGGAGAATAGAAATTAGAGAACGGAGATCACAAGATAGCTTATTCTGCATAGCCGCAGCGAAACAAGAAGGTCGGACAATGGAGACAGGTTGTAGCGTCGCCTCTATGAGGCGATTGTTGGCTCGCAGAGCCACCGCCATACCCTTGGCGAGCAAGTGAATATTGAATGAGCCTTAACGAACGCGGACTGCATCATGATTTAGGAATAAAGGAGCGGGATTATGGGAAAGACAAACAATCAAAAGCAGCTGAAAAACGGCAATGGGCGGCCGCGCGTGCCGGATGTTGCACTGATCTGTGAGCAGGTGGAGAAGTTTCAGCAGGTAGAGCCGAGCTATCAGGAGTTGGCCAAGGTATTGGAGGCCATCCTTCGCAAGGCGGAAAAACAGTATGCACCGCTGGCGATCGTCCAGACAAGGGCCAAGAAGGTGGACAGCTTTGCAGAAAAGATTACCCGCAAGTGGGATGGATTGGACACCGACGATCCCGTAACGGAGTTCACGGATCTGTGCGGGGGGCGGATCATTACCCTGCTCAAGTCGCACAGCGACGCGGTCTGCCGTTTCATCGAAGACCATTTCGATATTGACTGGGACAATTGCGTGAATGCGATCGAGCGGCTCGATACCGCGGAGTTCGGCTATTTGTCGAAGCACTATATTGTCTCGCTAAAGCCCGGCGTATTTACGGCCAAGGAACTGGGACTGACTAAGATTCCCGACTCGGTCTATCCGTCGGAGGGATGCCCGATGAAGGCGGAGATCCAGGTGCGCACCATCCTGGAGCATGCGTTTGCCGACGTGACCCACGACCTATGCTACAAGAGCAGCTTCAAGGTTCCGAAAAAATGGCTGCGACAGGTGGGCGCCGTGGCGGCGGCATTGGAAACCACCTCCAACGAGATGGAGGATATCGTGGCCGGCATCCAGGACTATGCCGCCAACTTTGGCGGTACCCTGACCAAGGATGAAACCGATCTGGAAATAGAGAAGCTGGAAATCATTCTGAAGAGCACGAAGGACAAGGTGAAGTTCGCGTTACGAATCGCTCTCCTGGCTATCACCAAAGGAGATTGGGACAAGGCGATTGATACGCTCGAACCCTATATCAACATGAATAATCCCGCCGTATGGCGGGATTATGGCGTTGCCCTCGTCAAGAAGAACCGGGGCGGAAAGAAGCCTTCCGATGAATATAAAAAGGGCCATGATTATCTCAAAAAGGCCGCCGAATTCCGGCCCGGTGACAGCAATGCCATGGCGGCCTATGCCAGCAGTTGGCGGCGATTCAAGACCAAAAAGGCCATGGAAGAGGTGCGCTACTGGTACCACAAGGCCTACGAGACCGATCCGGATAATGCCTATGCACTGGCCAATGTCCTTGAACTGGAAATCACGCATCGCAAGGATCTGTCGGCCGTGGCACTCATGCGCCCCGCAATTGAACGGGCGATCCGGCGCGGACTGGCCCAGGCGGAGGTAGGCACCAACCATCCGTGGGCCTACTATAACGCGGCCCTCTTTTCTGCGCTGCTCGGCCGGGAATGCGAGAGTCTCGGATATCTGGCCAAGGCGATGGCCTGCAGCAATGCGCGGTTCATGCTTGAATCGGCCTGCCGATCGGCAACGCGGATCGAGAATGCCGTTGCGGACCGGGTAATCCTCGGC
>JAFGKO010000306.1 GCA_016928525.1 Anaerolineales bacterium
GACCGCTTGACCAAACAATCGTCTGCTGATCGACTTTTTGTCCATTAGGTCTTGAAGTCGAACACAGGTAACCAAGCATCTAGTGTAGACGATTTCTAGATTATACCTGTACGAGCTGCTTGACAAATCCCGTATTGGACTTTCCCTGAATTGGTGGTTCTTCCGCACTTTCTGGATGTTGTTGGCGAACCTCGGTCATGACTAAGAAATGAAGAAGATTCGGGTAAAATGAAGCCAGCGATTGAGTGAAAAGGAATTCCAATCATGACGCTTCAGCCACAGCCTGTCCAGCCTGTACCAGAAGAAACTGCCAAAGTAGCGCGCGCAGCTTTTCCAAAAGGCAATGTATATCTTCAACTCCGCGATGAATTGGGCAATATTTATGACGATGAATTTTTTGCGGAGTTATACCCGAATGATGGGCAGCCAGCGGCCAGTCCTTGGCGGTTAGCCTTGGTCACGGCCCTGCAATTTGCTGAGAACCTACCCGATCGGCAAGCGGCTGAAGCCGTTCGTAGCCGCATTGACTGGAAATACCTGTTGGGACTAGAACTGGCCGATCCGGGTTTTGACTACTCGATCTTGTGTGAGTTCCGGGCCCGATTAGTTGCTGGAGATATGATCGATCAATTGCTTGACCGGCTGTTGCTACTGCTGAAGGAGAAAAATCTTCTGAAACAGCGCAGTCGCCAACGTACAGATTCAACCCATGTGTTAGCTGCTGTGCGCGAGCTAAACCGGCTGGAGTTAGTTGGAACCACTTTGCAGCATGCACTTAACAACCTGGCAATTATCGTCCCTGAATGGTTGAAGAGTTTTACGCCCGTTGAGTGGGCCCAACGCTACAGTGAGCACTGGGAAGAGTATCGATTACCAAAAACAGAAGCTAAACGTCTGGCTTTAGGCGAACAAGTGGGACGAGATGGAACAACGTTGTTGACCGCACTTTTTTCAGAGGAAGTTCCCGCTTGGCTTAAGCATGTCCCTGCTCTTGAGACACTGCGACTTGTTTGGATGCAGAACTTCTATCAAGATGAAGAAGGCGTCCATTGGCGACGTGCAGGCAATATTCCGCCAGCCGCCCGGATGATTTGCTCCCCTTTTGATCTACAGGCGCGTTACAGTATCAAACGTCAAACTGAATGGACGGGTTACAAAGTTCACCTCACCGAAACCTGCGAGCGTGATGCGCCGCATCTCATTGTACATGTCATTACCAGTGCTGCGACCGAACAAGATAATGAAATTGTAGCTGAGTTGCACCAAGCTCTAGCAGACAAGGAATTGTTACCGGATGAACATCTGCTGGATCAGGGATACAGCGACAGTCATGACTTGATTGAGGCACACACAGTATATGATATCGAGATGCTAATGCCGATGCGTACTGATCATGCATGGCAATCTCAAGTACCAGGGGGCTATGATCTCAGCCGCTTTCAAATTGATTGGGAGACTCAACAGGTCACTTGTCCGCAAGGGAAAACCAGTGGTTCGTGGAGGCCCGGCTACGATAAACAAGACCATCCGCGTGTTGAAGTTATGTTCAATGCATCCGATTGTGCACCTTGTCCGGCCCGTATCCTATGTACCAAATCCAAACGTCAGCGCCGAAAAATCACGTTCCGTCCTCAATCTGAACATCAGCTCATCCAGGCCGCTCGCACTTATCAACAAACCCAGGGATTCAAGGATCGGTATGCGGCACGGGCGGGTGTCGAAGGTACCGTCTCACAAGCTGTTGTTGCATTAAATATGCGTCGTTCGCGTTACCGAGGCCACCCCAAAACTCATTTGCAGCATGTAGTTACTGCCATTGCTATTAATATCAAACGAGTGATTAACTGGTTGAATGATGTGCCTTTCGCTGAAACTAAAACTTCCCGTTTTGCAGCGTTAATGGCATCCTGAGTTCGCCAACAACATCCAGCAATTGCGGAAGAGCCACTACCAGGGGGTAAGCTCAGTGTTAAGGGAGATCACCGATTTGTGACGTATGAATAAAATTGTGAGAATACATCCTAATTATGAAACAGAACACAAGAATCTTAAAGCCAGACTTCGGTAATCATGTTCTTGTAAACAGTATTCGCGTGCCCGCGTACCCATTGCAAGCAATTCGGACGATGGAGTTATCAGCAACTGCCGTACAGCCTGAGCGAGTGATGTCGGGTCTTCCGGGGGAATTGAAAGACCACAGCGGGTATCCGATACCGGATCATTTCCTGCCGCAATAGCATAGACAATGGGCTTGCCCGCCATCATGTAATCAATCAGTTTGTTAGGGCTAACGCCAAAACGAAAGAGCGGTTGGCGCTGCAATCCAATGTAAAGCGCATCCATTTCGGCCAATAGAGAAGGCACTGTGGCTTTTAGCACGGGTGGCAGAAACCAAACATTTTTTAATTCATCTTGCGTGCGACGGTTCTCCAACCGGGCTTTTTCAGGACCATGACCGACCAAAAAAAAGGCCACTGGCTCATTTCGCAAGAGGCGGGCGGCATCCAATATTGTATCAAGGGCATTTGCCAGACCGTGTGCCCCAACATAGCCGATCAGCAGTTTTGCGTTGGCTCTGGCGCTTGTTATAACTTGTTGGTGTTCGGCAGGCAGAGGGGCATTCTGTTCTTCCCACTCGGCGGTATCAATCCCATTGGGGACATAGACGAACTTATGGGGAGGCAGGCCATGAGCCTGCATGTGGGGCAAAGCTTCAGGCAAGAGGGAGACAACGTAATCCACATGACAATAGGCGTAGTTTTCCGCCCACTGCACCAGTTTAATAAACGGGTGGCAAGTGGACATACCGCCCAATTCGATGAGCGACAACGGCCACAGATCGTGCACTTCGTAGATCAGTTTTGCCTTGGCCCGGCGAGCAATCCATTTCCCCGGCAAATTATCCAAAGGGTGTGTGGATGAAGTAATAACCAGATCGGGCTTAACCTCATTTATCCATAAACCGGCAAAACGATACAACTGGGCCACAAAAGCCAGGATATTAAGACCTCGTTTGAAGCCATTTTCGGTATAGGCTGGCGTTTTGAGCCAGTGGTAAGTCACCCCATCTACGATTTCGCGCGTCAAGGCGACTGAAACGGTTGGCGACACGACGCGAACATGAGATGCGGATGAAGCTACAATAGTGACCTGATGTCCCATGCGTATCCATTCACGCGCAAGATAGAAGGCACGATATTCCATTCCATGGCGCAAGGAACCCGCATAGTGGTTAATAAGGAGAATATTCATTGATTACAGATTAAGCACGCTCGACGTGAGAAATAACAGCACGGAACTTTCCTCGCAGGGTACGCTCGATTTGATTAACAAATTCAAATTCCACATGCACTGGCCCCAAACGAGTTTCAAAACGGTGATGGATTTCTGCTTTATCAGAATCACCAAATTGCTCAGTGACAACCAGCCTGACTAAAAAATCCGTCAATGTTTTCTGGATGATTTGTCCTTCACGCACATGTAGCAGGCCGACAAATATTCCATGAAAACGAACCATCTCCCGACCATCTGCGCTCACTACCGTGTCTTCAAGACGCCCAACTAATTCTCGATAGATAGGCATTTGTCGCCCGCAAGCGCAGTGATTACCGTCGACACGGATAGCCAGATCGCCCGTCCGATAGCGTATCAAGGGCTGGTCAAAATTTAATAAGCCAGTGGCAATGATTTCCCCATATTCATCGGCGGCTGCGTGCTGGCCCGAATCGTCGAGTAACTCGATGATTCCCATGTCTGGGCTTTCATGTAAAGTATGGTGTTCGCACTCGGAAAGATGACAGCAGGCTTCAACGCCACTGTAGCCATCAAAAACGGGACAGTGATAAACTCTGGAAATCGTTTCTCGCATTTCATCGGTCAGTTTTTCGCTGGAAGTCAGCACGGCTTTGGGTTGGTGTACGGCCAGGCCGCTTGTCATGATCATACGGGCCAAAAAATACTGACTGGACGCATAGCCCACCATATAATCGGGGCGAAAACGATTTAAGGCTTCCACGTAGTCAGGGACATTCGGCGGGGAAATGTGAAACGCCGATAGATATAACTGACGCTCAACGGCATTGTAACGCCAGAAAGGGGGCCGGGCATTGGCGCGAGGCACCACGATACGCCCGCCGATCATAGCGCGGCTCATGGTTTGATTTACCCCCGCCCAACGACGAACACGAATCTCGTAAAGAGCCTGATTCTTGCGGTCTGTATCGGCAGTGCGCCAGATGGTGAGCGGCGTTCCCGTCGTGCCACTGGTATAATATTTGTTTAGGTGGCGTGTGCGAATATTCTTGGAAATAAACAACTCAGGATGGCTGTGAATATGTTCCTTCTCCAGAATCGGTAGTTCAGGCAAATCACCCAGGGTGAAATGCTCTAAGTCCGACTTGCTGAGGCCCAGTCGGGCAAATAGGGCCGTATAGTAGGGCACATACTGGTGGGCATTCAGCAGCAGCGCGCGAAGCTGTCTGGTCTGATAGTCCCGCCACTCTTCGAGCGAAAACCTTTCCCGGTCAGCAAACTGAGTGACATAGCGCGGGAACTCTCCCCCGAATCGCCGATGACGCCATATTAAACCATATGCACTGATGCCGGTATTCTGAAACCAGATGGGAGATTTCGCGTAAATCCGATCAAGCAAACTGGACATGCTCAACGGTAGCTCCACAGAATAGCGTGATTTTGTAACGGAAAGGGTTCATGCGGCAAACTCAACTTGCGACAGAGGAGTGAGCCAATGAAC
>JAFGKO010000307.1 GCA_016928525.1 Anaerolineales bacterium
AAGCTGATTTACTCAGTGATTACCTGCGGGCAGAACTGGCTGCTCCACGAATTCAGGCTTTCCTGCCCGCATAAGCGAAAGTCCTGACTATGTCTCGGTCAATCCTTTGTCCCTAAAAAAGGCTTGACAAAGTCATAGTATTCGCAATGACAGTTAGAAGGAGAACAACATGAACCGATCCATCCGCTGGCACGATTACATTACTATCAATATCAACTGGTTTGCGCTCACCACCCGCTCGCAGACTCTGACGCCGCTGGTCATCCCGCTGCTGGTACAGCAATTTGTCGGTGAGGCCCAAAAGGGATCGTACGTCGGCGCCCTGCGGTTATGGACCTTGATGGCCGCACTCTTGTTTCAGGCGCTGATTGGCACGCTCTCCGACCACACTGCAACTAGATGGGGACGCCGCAAACCTTACATCTTCTTCGGTGTACTCTTCGAAGTCATCGTCGTGCTCTCCATCGGTTTTACTGCTGGGTTGGACGGGTTGAGCGGTTATTGGGTGCTCTTCGTGTTGGTGATGCTCTCCATGCTGGGCTCGAACTCCGCGCACGCTGCCACCCAGGCGCTGATCCCGGACCTGGTGCCGGACGAAAAGAAAGGTATCTTCTCAGGCGTCAAAGCTGCGCTGGAACTACCAGTGCCGCTTATCTTCGTCTCATTTGTCGTTGCAAAACAACTTGTGGGAGGAAATTTATGGGGTGGATTAATTTCGCTGGCTCTGGTCTTGCTGGTCTGCATGATCATTACCATGTTTGCCCCGCATCAAACCGTGACCGAGAAACTGCCACCGTTAAAATGGACACCTTTCCTGCGTCTGGTCATGATGACCGCTGCTTTCACGGTCCTGGTTCTGGGCATCGGCGAAGTGGTCAAATGGTTTGTAGGACTTGCCGATGGGTTCTTGCTGGCCGGACTGGGTGGGTTGGTTGCGATGTTGGCCGCTGTGTTCATTGGCGTGTGGGTGAGCATTCGTATCAGCATCGGCCCTGAAATCAAGGAACATCGCTCCTTTGTGTGGTGGGTGGTCAACCGACTTTCTTTCATGATTGCTTCAACCAATCTGGCCGGGTTCATGGTGTTTTTCCTGCAAGAGAAATTCCCTGAATTGGCCGCAGAGAAGGCTGCTGGCCCTGCCGCTCAGATCGTCATGTTTGTGGGCATCTTTATCCTGGTTATGGCTATCCCCAGCGGGTGGCTGGCAGACCGTTTCGGCAAGAAAAGGTTGATTGCGCTTGCAGGTCTATTGGTCACGGTTGGAGCGGCATTGGTTATCGTCGCGCCTGGCATGAGTTTGATGTATGTCGGCGGTAGCATTGTCGGCGTGGGTGTGGGTCTGTTCTATTCGGCTAATTGGGCATTAGGAACGGAAATCGTGCCCAAGGAGCAGGCTGGACGTTTCATGGGCATCCAAAACCTGGCCGGGGCAGGCGCGGGCGCGATCGGTGCCTACATCGGCGGGACGATTGCCGATAACATGAGCTATGTCCTATTGATGAGCATTTACGGTATGATGGCGTTGTTGTCCATCCTACCATTGCTGGGGATCAAGAAAGATTGACCCATGCAACAAACCACACCCCAATTGCATCTAAAAAATGTGATCTGGCAATCGCGCCGAGTTTTAAAAACAGCGGGTATGCTATGCCCCCAAAGGGCATATGCTATAATCCGCCCGCGAACTTACACAGTATTGCGTATTCATCTAAACTGACAAGTCATTTTTTTAGAGAAAAATGACTTGAAGGTTTAGTAATTTATCCAAGAAGCAATATTCCCAAAGGAGAGATTTTTATGGCTTATAAGAATGTAACGGTTCCCGCAGACGGGGCAAAGATCAGCATCAAGGACGGTAAATTACAGGTTCCCGATAACCCCATCATCCCCTTTGTAGAAGGTGACGGCACGGGGCGGGACATCTGGCGCGCTTCGGCGAGAGTGTTCGATGCGGCCGTCGAGAAGGCCTATGGCGGCAAGCGCAAGATCCACTGGATGGAAGTCTACGCCGGTGAGAAATCCTTCAAATTGTTCAACACCTGGCTGCCCGACGAGACCCAAGAGGTATTCGAAGAATTTCTGGTTGGCATTAAAGGGCCGCTGACTACGCCCATCGGCGGCGGTATTCGTTCATTGAATGTGGCGTTACGCCAGTTGCTTGATTTATACGTTTGCATGCGTCCAATCCGCTATTTTGAGGGAACACCCTCGCCCATGAAACACCCCGAATACGTCAACATGGTGGTCTTCCGTGAGAACACGGAGGATATTTACACGGGTCTTGAGTTCCCGTACGGCACAGAAGACAATAAAAAGTTCATGGCTTTATACAAGGAAGCTTTCCCAAAGGAATATGCGAAGATCCGCTTCCCCGAAACAGCAGCCATAGGCATAAAACCCATCTCAGTTGAAGGCACCGAGCGCCTCGTCCGTGACACGATCAAATGGGCGTTGGCAAACAAGCGCAAGAACGTGAACCTTGTCCACAAAGGCAATATCATGAAATATACGGAGGGCGCGTTCAAGGATTGGGGTTACACCCTGGCCAAACGCGAATTTCGTGATCAGATCGTCACCGAGCGCGAGAGCTGGATCCTGGGCAACAAAGAAGCCGACCCGGAGATAACCATCGAAGAGAATGCCAAAATGATCGATCCCGGCTTCGACATGATGTCGCCTGACCAGCAAAATGATATTAAGAAGGAAGTGGAAGAAGCCCTGAAGCTTTGGGATACGCATGGCAATGGCCAGTGGAAGAAGAAACTGCTCATCAAAGATTCAATTGCCGATGTGTCCCTGCAGTTCGTGCTCATCCGTCCGCGTGATTACGATGTGATCGCCACCATGAACCTGAACGGCGATTATATTTCGGACGCGATCGCAGCTCAGGTCGGCGGTATCGGCATCGCGCCGGGCGCCAACATCAACTATGAGACCGGCCACGCCATCTTCGAGGCCACGCACGGCACCGCGCCCAAATACGCCGACCTGGATAAGGTCAACCCTGGTTCGGTCATCCTCTCTGGCGAGATGATGTTCCGCTATATGGGCTGGAGCGAAGCCGCTGATCTGGTTATCAAGGGCATGGAAGGCGCCATCGCTGCCAAGACTGTGACTTACGACTTCGAGCGCCTGATGGAAGGCGCCACCCTGCTCAAATGCTCCGAGTTCGGCGATGCGATCATCGAGCACATGGATGATTAGCTTTTAGCTGCCATCAATCTAACCCATTCCAATCTGAAAAGGGCCGCATCTCGTGGCCCTTTTACTTTCCTTACCAACTTGCTTGCCCTGCTATTCATCTTCCGCTGGTTTGGACGTATGGCTGCCAGGTGGTTCTACCGCTTCTTGCATATTTTCCCGAACTTGTATCTAACAAATTGTCTTCAAAAACCAGGATTCCGGTTCGGATATTTACGCAGTGCTCTGTAAACTATATTTCAATGAGTTGCCCTTACATAAGGTATACGCTGCCAGAGGCGTTTGACCCGGTTATAATGTGTCCAAATTGATATTTCGAAGGGAGATCAAAATGCACGAGAAAAGCATTGAGTTACTCAATAAAGCCGTTGCAGATGAACTGTCTGCTGTTCACCAATATATGTATTTCCACTTCCATTGTGAAGATCAGGGATACGACCTGTTGGCCGGTCTGTTCATCAAAACCGCCATCGAGGAAATGGGGCATATCGAACACTGCGCCGAGAGGATTCTGTTCCTGGGTGGGGATGTTGAAATGGCCGCTTCTGCGGAAGTGCAAAAAATTCAGGATGTAAAGAAGATGCTCGAAATGGCTCGCAAGATGGAAGAGGAAAGCGCAAGAGACTACAACCTGTGGGCCAATGAATGCTCTGTGAATGCTGACGCTGGCTCACGCAAAATCTTCGAGGGCCTCGTGGCTGACGAAGAACGTCACTATGAGCAGTACGATAATGAAGCTGTCAACATCGAAAAATTTGGTGAGCGCTATCTGGCTTTGCAATCCATTGAGGGCAGTAGGAAGACGGTAGCCGGTTCGGCAGAAGAGTGAGTTCGAAACAATGGGTCGCCTGAAAGAATGGTGACCCATTTTCAATTAACTCCTTCTAAGCAAGTCAGGATCAGACCATCTCCCACTGCCGCGCGAAACGCAAGATGCGGTTGCGGATGTAAAAGACACAGGGATCAGCGACCGGGCGATTGGCCTTGATCAGTTCTATGGCCTCTTGCGGGCTGTGTCCCTGCGCGATCAGGACAGCCGCGCCCATCGCTACGCCGCGATGCCGTCCACCTGCGCAATGGGTATAAACCTTGCCCCCGGCGCGGATGGTCTTCAACGCGGCCCGCGCTCCACGCTGCAAGGTGCGCATTGGGATCGGGAAAAAGGGACTGTCAATCGTCCGCAGCCAGAGAAAAGACAATGGCTCCGCGTGCGTGTCGGGGCGCAAGCGATGCTCCCAGCGCATGTTGATGACCAGCTGCACGCCCAAATCATGCAGAAGGCCATAATCCCCATCCGAAGGGGTGGTGCCGATGAATAAATCCTCTGTGATCTTGGAAAAATCCATGCCCGCAATCTTATCATATTGCTTTTTGCATAAATCGCTAAACTTCCAGGTCAGTTTTTTCAGAGAAAAAATGAACTGTTAGGTTTAGATAATTACGCAATACTCTGTAAGAGCCTTCCGAAGAACTCATAAAAAAGTCACAAAAAACAGTTTCATCCGCTACATTTTCCTTTACAATAGGGTCAATTATGATGACACGCAGCAACCCTTCCACCCACAATACTCGTACGACTACTGTGCCTGAGTAACTGCCTCCACGGGATTGGGTTGTCTCTACATCCGGAGCCGGGAGGCTTCGGAGTTTTTTTGCCAGGAGCACTTTATGCCAACCAACAACGGACTGCTTGCCAAATACGGAAGCATACTCGACCTGCCGCCCCACACCGGACGTGTGACCCTGCAAGAGGGCGGCACGCCTCTTATCCCGACCCCAGGCCTGGTTTGCGAACTGGGAGGCGGATTCGACCTGTGGGTCAAATACGAGGGACTCAACCCGACCGGCTCCTTCAAAGACCGCGGCATGACCGCCGCGATCAGCGAAGCGATGGGACGAGGCGCGAAAACCGTCATCTGCGCTTCGACCGGGAACACGGCTGCCTCGGCGGCCGCCTACGCTGCGCGCGCCGGGATGAAGTCCATTGTGCTCATCCCGCAAGGCAAGGTCGCCGCCGGGAAGCTGGCCGGGGCCGTGGCCTACGGCGCGCAAGTCATCCAGATCGACGGCTCGTTCGATGATGCGCTGACGATGGTCGTGGAAATCACGAACAAGCTTCCTATCGCCCTGGTCAACTCAATTAACCCCTACCGCATCGAGGGACAGAAAACGTCCGCGTTCGAGATTTGCGACGACCTTGAGTCCGCGCCCGACTGGCTGTGTCTGCCGGTGGGCAACGCCGGCAACATCACCGCGTATTGGGCCGGTTTCAAGCAATACAACGAACTCAAATCCACGGGACTGCCGCAAGTGCTGGGCGTGCAGGCCACCGGGTCCGCGCCGCTGGTGCTGGGACATCCTGTCGAAAAGCCGGAGACGGTCGCTACCGCCATCCGCATCGGCAAACCGGCGCGCGGCGAACAGGCCCTGCAGGCAGCGGAAGAGTCCAGAGGCCGCATCATCGCCGCCAGTGACGAACAAATCCTGAAGATGCAAAAAATGCTGGCCACGCTGGAAGGCATCTGGGTGGAACCGGCTTCGGCCGCCGGGCTGGCCGGGCTGGCGTTGGAAATTGCCAGCGGCAAGCTGGACTCGAAAGGCAAACGCATTGTAGCCATCTGCACCGGGCACGGCATGAAAGACCCGGATATCATCACGAAGTCCATGCAAAAGCCGCTGGTCGTCGCGCCGAAGTTGGAGGCGCTGGAGGAAATTATCTTAGGATAATTCACCACGAAGGCACGGAGAACACAAAGCTCTTCTTTGTGACCACAAAGGAAAACTTCGTGTCCTTTGTGTCTTTGTGGTGCAAGGATATGATAATGAAAATACGCGTAAAAGTCCCCGCAACGACCGCCAACCTGGGCCCTGGCTTCGACGCCCTGGGGCTGGCATTGAATCTGTGGAACGAGGCCGAATTCGTCTGCACTGATGACAACAAAATAACCCTCACGATCAGCGGCGAGGGCGAGGGGAGGATTCCTGCCAACGCCGACAACGCCATCGCGGAGGCCGCCCTGCAAATCTACGACCTGGTCGGGAAACCCTGCCAGGGCCTGCACATCGACTGCATCAACCGCGTGCCGCTTGGCTCCGGGATGGGCTCCAGTTCCGCAGCCATGCTGACCGGTATGCTGGGCGCAAATGTCCTGCTGGGCAATCCCCTGACGGATGAGGAAATCCTGAAGCTGGCTATCGAGACCGAAGGCCACCCCGATAACGTAGCCCCGGCTATGCTGGGCGGGCTGGTCGCCTCGATTGTCTATGAAAACCGGGTGATTTCGATGAAACTGCCTGCCAGGGCCAACCATGGGTCGATCCATGCCACAATTGTCCTGCCCGATTTCGACTTCCCGACCAAACAGGCGCGCGCCATCCTGCCCAAACAGGTCGAGCGGGCGGACGCCATCTACAACATCAGCCGCGCTGTGCTGGTGACCGAAGCCCTGCGGACGGGCAACCTGGAGCTACTGGGGATCGCGATGAAGGACAGCCTGCACCAACCCTACCGCCTGCCGCTCATCCCGGGCGCGATCGCTGCCCTCGAAGCGGGAAAAAAGGCCGGCGCAGCGGCGGTGGCACTCTCGGGGGCCGGTCCCGGGTTGATTGCCTTTTCCTCGAAAGAGAAAGGGGACATCGGGGCGGCGATGAAGCGCGCTTTTGAGTCTGCCGGGTTGAGCGCGCGCGTCTTCGAATTGGAAACCAGCTACGAGGGCGCGGAGGTTACTATCGTTTAGGCGACTCCAGCTTGGAGAGATTGCCAGAGAAAGGCTATTTCGAAGGGTCAAGCCTGTGACACGGGAGCAGGCCCAGGCAGAGTTCGAAGCGTATGTCCTCATGAAATGTCGATAAAGCAATCGGCCGACAGAAGTTCTGCCGGCCGATACCAGAGACCTTCGTCGAAATTAATTAACAGCTACATAGATGTAGAACTTGGAGTCGTCGGAACCGAACAGGAAGTCCTTGTCGTACACTTCCATATCGAATTTATCGGGGTGGACTTCCAGTCCGGCCTGCGCCAGCCCGGTATTGTAGATGTATGAGTAGGTTTCGCCGAGCGTATTGAGCTTGCCGTGATGAGTGAAGACCGCGTACTTGTGGGCTGGCACCTCGCGACAGACCATCCCTTCCGGGATGCCCTTGTCGTCGGCCACCTCGAAGCTGGCTACGTATTCGAACTCGCCGGGCTGCGACGGGCCTTGCACGGTGCTGAAGCACAGGCCAAAAGCCTCCTGGTCGTTGATGCGCTTGATCTGGTCCGCGATCTGGTTGAAACGGCCCCACATCTGGCCGATCTCGCCGTTTTCATTTTTACCGACGTATGAGAGCCCAACCGCCTTGAAGGCAGGGCGATTGACAATCTTGGGTTGCATGGTTTCTTCCTTTTGATTTGAACTGAGTGAAACAGGGATACTGGGTTTCTCGATGGGGCACTGCACCTCGATCAAGCCAGTTGTCAGGGGGGAGTCTTGGGGCGCGTTGACCCCGCTCCCGGGCAGGTAGATCTCACGACAGGGACCGGCAACCTGGTAGCCGTTGCTTTGCGTCCAGGCATAGAGCCACTTATACGTTTGCGGCAGGATGGCATAATCGTCCTGGTGGATCACGCTGGCCATCCCGGGCACGGCTGCGAGCTCTTGCAGCCTGACGGGGGTGCCCTCCCAATCGCCGGCACGCTGGCCGCTGCGCGGGTCGACCCCCACCGCCAGGGTTAGTTCCAGGTCGGTTTCCTGGTAAGGCATGTCGTCCAGCAGAGCAAACCAGGGACTGGCCGGTTTGAGCCGGGCGCTCTCCAGATAGTTCAACAGCAGAGTGTGCAAGCTTTGCCGCGCCGGAGCGATCGCGTCTTCGCTGGCCGCTACGACCTGCGCCAGCAGCACCGTCTGTGCCGGGATGTCTTTGATGGCGATCTCGCTTTGGGGCGGGCATCCGTCCACTTCGAGCTGACGCAGGCGCTGTTCGACGCGCAACAGACGCGCCTGTTCCTCATTCACCTGCACTGCCAGCTCCATCTGCTTCAGGCGCAGCATGCCGCGCATCTCAGCGGTCGAGACCTGCTCGTGCAGCAGCTGGGCAACCTGTTCGAGCGAAAACCCCAGGTCCTTCAAGGCCAGGATGCGATTGAGCTGTGACAACTGCTCGATTTCATAGTAGCGGTAGCCGCTGTAGCGGTCGATGTGCCTGGGCTTGAGTAATCCCAGGTCATCGTAGTGATGCAGGGTCTTGATGGAGACATGCGCCAGTTTTGAAAAGTCACCGATCTTGATCATGAGTCAACCTCGTCTTATCCTGATGGCCATCAGTGTGCATAGTATAGACCCTCCGGTATGGTGCGAGTCAAGGGGGGGGGAACGGTTATGATGTGATACTCATTGGGCGACGATCATGGTCAACATGATGTACCTGCCGCATGCGGTCAGGTACGCAGTGTCGGAGTACTAAAGAAGGTGGATAAAGTCGGTGAGGAAGTAAGTTTGGAAATTACAAAAGCACAAAGCTCAAAGATTCAGAAAACTGAGATAAAAAACCTTTTCAGGAGAGATGCTGGGACGCCACCACACGAAAACCTCTATCCTCGTCTTCGTTCAATGGGGTGATCGGGCGGCCCCCACGGTAGGTACAGCGCGCGCAGTTACAATCAACGTAGAAGGAACCACCGCGTACTATACGGCGGCCACCAGTATTTATATCCTCACGTTCATCATTTCCCTTATATGGATAGGATTTATAAATGCTGTGAGTCCATTCCCAAACATTGCCACTCATATCGGCGCAACCATACGGTGAATCACCCTGCGGAGAATAGGCTCCTACAGGAGTTGTAGTGCCTCTGCCACCTTCCTTAGTATTACATTTGGCTTTATCGAATATGTCTCCCCATGGATAGACAAGCCCCTTTTCGCCGCGCGCAGCTTTCTCCCATTCGGCTTCAGTGGGCAGGCGTAATACAAAACCAGCAGGGAGCTTGTCTTTCAATAACTCATCCAGCCACTTACAATACCCCATTGCATCCTTCAATGAGACGCTCACAACAGGATGATCCCGCTTCTTTTCCCAACCACTTACTGGATGCCTAGTTCCTTTGGCTTTTATATACGCCGCATATTGTTCGTTGGTGACTGGAAATCGCCCAATGTAATATTCGTAAGGGAGATCAACGGTGTGCTGAGGTTTCTCACTTCTAGCAGTACTCTTGTCTTTATCAGCATTACCCATCAGAAATTTACCCGCCGGCACCTTTACAAACTCGATCCCACTGAAGGAATAAATGGTATGGTCGCCAGGTGTATATTTGTCCGCTGGTTCAATGCTTTCACGTTTGGAACCCGGCATGGGCTTCTCTGTAACAGGCTTCGCCTGCAGGGTTTCTGCCAAAATCCCAAGCGAATTCGCGCGCATCCGCAAACTGACGAGTAAGCGCTGGTAGGCGCGGTCTCGATCTTTTTCGAAGTAATCCGCATATTGCCACGGACGCAGTCTGCGCGGTGGGTCACAATCTTCCAAACGAATGGGAATGAGGTAGAGCGTCCCTTCGGGCTTGTAATCGGCATAATCCAACACGATTCGCAACTCACGCTGAACGTAGCCTTCCTTTGTAATCGAATTGTTGGAGAGACAAACAAGAATGGCATCCGCCGATTCCACCGCCTTCTCGATTTCCAGATTCCAATCTTGACCCGGGTAAAGTTTTTCTTCATCCAGCCAGACATCTAACCAACCTTCTACGCTCAACTGACGGTACAACTCACGCACAGTTGGCTTGTCATTGGAGGAGTGGCAGAGAAAAACTCGTAGCGGTCTGTTTTCAGGCACCTGTTTCCCTCGCGGTGAAGTTAATAAAATTATACGACATTTTAGAATCAAAAAGCCTCACAGGCTTTTATCGCAAGGCTCCTATTCACCATACCATCCACCGATGGATACCTTCGCCCACTGTTCGATGAGCGACTCGGCGCGTTTCGTCCAGGCCAGCGGATTTTCGATGCTGCAGTTCTTCCTGCTGATGCAGATCCACTGTCGTGAGTATTGTGGCATTTCTGACCTGAGCGAACATGCAATACCCCGCTCCATTAGTGGAACGGAACATTGATCACTGTACTCTCGGTGCTCTTGAAGATTGCTGTGGCGAAAGCTAACAATCCTTCAAAAACTCTTCAGCCTTTTCCACTAAATCTCGGTTACCGATAAAGACAGGTGTTCGCTGGTGAATATCTGTGGGAGTAATATCCAATATTCGTTGTTTGCCATCAGAGCCATAACCGCCAGCCTGCTCGGCGAGGAAGGCTAAAGGTGCGGCTTCGTATAAAAGACGGATCTTCCCATTCGGCTTGGCCGGTGTCGCTGGATAGGCAAATATGCCGCCATGCAGCAGGTTTCGATGGAAATCAGCCACCATAGAGCCAATATAACGAAAAGACAAAGCTGGCTTGTAAGAATCTCTAAGCCAGCCAACATATTGGTCCATCTCAGCACACCAGGTCCTACCAGCAGAGTGGTTGATGCTGTAATAGGCAGGCGTTTCAGGGATGCGGATATTTTCCTTCGAAAGCAAAAATTCGCCCATCGAAGGCTCCAACGTGAAGCAATGGACCCCTTTCCCGGCGCTGTATACCAGCATGGTGCTGGTACCGTAGAAGATGTATCCAGCAGCGACCAAATTCCTGCCAGGTTGGAGACAGTCTTCCAAGCACCCGGGATTATCTCTATCCAAAACACGGTAGATGCCGAAGATCGTCCCAATGCTGATATTCGTATCTATATTGGATGAGCCATCCAGTGGATCATAGACCAATACATAAGAGCCTTTTTTGTATCCTTCAGGAATACGCACCCAATCCTTGCGCTCTTCGGTCACCATCGCCGCTAACCTGCCGGTATGGTCATTAAGTCGAACGATAATTTCGTCAGCGAGCAGGTCGAGCTTTTGTTGTGATTCTCCCTGCACATTTGTTTTCCCTGCCAGGCCGAGCATATCCAACAAGCCAGCCCGCCGTGTTTGGGCGCTGATGATCTTCCCTGCCACCGCCAGATCATAGAAAATAGCTGTTAGTTCTCCTGTTGCGCTTTCAGGCTGGGTATCCAACAAAAAGCGTTCGATCGTGACGATTTTATCGTCAATCATTGGAAGATTACTCAAACCATTAGGCGGTAGCATTTCGCTCCTTTTCTTGTAGAAGACGGTTCTTGTGGGGTATTACCAGTCTATCATGGATGGTACAGTCTCCTAAGTAATAAAAGTAATGTGCTAATCTGCTTGAGTTTAGAGATGGATGAACCAGCGCGTATGAGCGCTGAGATCAACAGAACCTTAAAAAACGAGAAGCAGAAGCAAATTTAGCA
>JAFGKO010000308.1 GCA_016928525.1 Anaerolineales bacterium
AAATGCGTTATTGTTCATCGGAAACACCTTTCATTCCCGATGGTAGCATATTTATCTTTTCCCGTTAATTACGGGAGAGCCGTAATTCTCAACGGTAGCGAAGACCCGCGATTTAGCCGAGAGTCTGCGATTTTACTGATTGAATGCAAAAATTGGTCTTCCAAATGTGGCAAAAATGAATTTGTGATTTTCAAAGAGAAAATAGAAAACCGAAGCAATAGATGTACGATGGGCTTTCTTATTTTTTCCTTCTACCGTTCGACCAATCCTTATGCCTGAGCAGGATGGGGAGAATCACGATCAGCACAATCACTACGGCCATTAACATGATCCCGTCTGTTGAACCTACGTCCGGGCGAGCTTCTGCTGTAGCAATGATAGTTGTTGTTATCAGCACGGTAGGGGTAGCGGTTGCTTCCTGAACCAATGGTAAGGGACGAGTGAGCGCCAGACTTGAGAGTGAAATTGCAATCCCCAGCAAACCCCATAAAGCGATACGGAAGGTCTGTGATCCTGTTTTCATAATGGCTATATTGGATTGCAAGTATAACATCCCAGGTTCCGCATCCCAAAGCGAGTTTTGAAATTAAGATTGTGTGAATTGAAATAGTGGAATGCAGGCCAGTATGTGTGTCAATCGGGCAATTTTTACCAAATAGATGTACTTTCAATTGCTTATGCGTTATAATTTTTATGTTACGGTGGGGCTACCTGCTGTGCCTTGAGGAGATTTTATGAAACGGCTTCTTCCAGTCACAATCTTTACGCTCGTCTTGATGTTGTTAATCGGGACGAGTATTGCTTTTGCAAGCGCAGTTCAAGATTCTGAAACCGATCTAGTGGTTGGCGCGCAGTTGTACGATAAATGGTACGCCGCGCTGAGAATCCCTGCGCCGCAGGGAGATATGCCCATCTGGAGCCGCCAGTCGACCAACACGCGTTCCGGGGCGGAAACCTGGCGCTGCTCGGAATGTCACGGCTGGGATTATAAGGGGGTAAACGGGGCTTATGCTTCTGGCTCGCACTATACCGGGTTTCCTAGCATCATCCTTGCCACAGCGGATATGAGCGAAGAGGACATCGTTGCCCACCTTAAGGGAGAGAATGATCCCGCGCATGATTTTTCCAGCTACCTTGACGAAAATGCGATGGGACAGGTGGCAATTTTCCTCAAGGAAGGTCTGATCGACGATTCCGAATACATCGATTCGATTTCCTTGAAAGTCATCAACGGGGACCTGGAACATGGCAATGATTTGTACGCCTCGACCTGTTCGGAATGCCATGGCGGGGATGGCACAACGATCATCTTCCGGACGGAAGGCGTGGACGAAACCCTGGGCGATGTCGCCAACCGGGACCCCTTCCGCTTTCTGCACCGCACGCGCTTCGGCGTGGCCGGGACCGAGATGCCAGTGGGCTACACATTGGGTTGGACTCCGGCCGATGGTCGCGACGTGCTGATGTACGCCCAAACTCTGACACGGGGTAAGGCGACTGAAGAGATAACGGGAGCAGGCGAAGGGTCCGGCCCGAGCGAGTTGATCGGCGGCGCAAAAAATCTGTGGACCGGTATCCTGACCGGTATTGGCGCGTTCCTGGCTACTTTCGGCAGTGCGCTGCTGTTCCTCACCCTGCTGGTATTGATTGGCGTTGTGATCGTGACTGCTTTGCGCCGCCGGAATTAAGTTTTTAGGAATTATGCGACCTTGCAAGGGAGATCCTTTGCAAGGTTATGCTATTTAGACCAACTCAGGAGCATCCATGATCAAGAAAATTTTTGGCGTGCTGTTTTCGCCGCTGGGCAGGGTCGGGTTATTGATCGTTGGCCTGACCATATTCAGCCTGGCCGTGTGGGGGATCAGCCTGACGCAGGCTTCGCCAGAGCAGCCCATCCAGTTCCCGCACAATCGCCATGTAAGTTTTGGTATTCAATGCCTGTACTGTCACCCTGGTGCTTCGCGCGGCCCGGTGGCTGGCTTGCCCACACAGACCAAGTGTTGGGGTTGTCACCAACAGATGCAGATCACCCAGACCAGCGCGCTGCTACAACCTCTGGTGCAGGCTGTTGAAAACAACGAACCAATCCAATGGGTGCCGGTGGCCATCGTGCCCGATTTCGTGCACTTCAACCACCGGCCGCACATCGCGGCCGGGGTCAATTGCGAGGATTGTCACGGTGACATGACCAAGGTGACGATTGCCGAAAACCCGCAGGTGATGAACATGGGCTGGTGCCTGACCTGCCACCGTGAAAAGACTGTGGATGATCCCGAGAAGCGCACCAAGCTGCTCGATTGTGGAACCTGTCATTATTAAAGGATTAACCACAGATACCCAAAGGACACAATGTAAACGCGGATGAACGGTTTGGTTTGATAAACGTTCATCAAAAAATATCCAAATTTATCTGTGTTCATCTGTGGTAAAGGAAGGATTATGAGCAAAAAGATTTCCCGGCGTGATTTTCTCAAGCTGGCCAGCGTAGGTGCAGCCACCGGCGCTGTGCTGACCGGATGCGGCCCGGCCTCCCGCTACGTGGTGCGCGAGCCGTACACGCAGATGCCGGAATATACGTTCAACGGGCAAAGCACTTATTTTGCGACCAGCTGCCGCGAATGCTCAGCGGGCTGCGGACTGGTCGTCCGCACCTATCAGGGGCGGGCCATCAAAGCCGAGGGCAACAAAAGCCATCCCGTCAACCTGGGCAAGACCTGCGCGCGCGGGCAGGCCACGCTGCACGGCCTGTATAATCCCGACCGGGTGACGGATCCGGTCAGCCAATCGGCGCGCGGTTCGCGTAATTTTACGGACATGGATTGGGAGGCCGCCATAGGCGTGGTTGCCGGGGCGCTGGCGGATACCGATCCATCCGAGATCGCCTTCCTGATGGGGTTGGTTCCCGACCATCTCTTCGACCTGTTTTCCGACCTGGCTGCCTCCATCGGCGCACCTGCTCCGCTGCGTTATGGCGCATTAAGCGCGTTCGAAGCGCGCGCCACGCTGGTCAGGGCGGCGGAGTCCATGCTCGGGGGGAGCGGCCTGCCCTTCTTCGATCTGGCAGGCGCAGACGTCACGTTTTCGTTTGGCGCGAACTTCCTCGAAACCTGGCTCTCGCCGGTGGCTTATACGCGCGGATTTTCCGGGATGCGCAAAGGAGAAAGGCGCGGTTATTTAGTCCATTTCGGGCCGCGCATGTCGCAAACGGCCGCCAAGGCGGACGAGTGGGTTCCGCTTCGCCCCGGGACCGAGGGCCTGGTTGCGCTGGCGATCGGCCGCCTCGCGGCTGAAGCAACTTTGCCGACCCTGCCGCGCGCCTTTGTCAACGTGGATGTGGCGGCGGTGGCCGAAGCCTCCGGCGTCTCTGAAGAAAAACTGGCGCACCTGGCAGGCCTGTTTGCCAATGCGGAACATCCGCTGGCCATCCCCGGCGGCGCGGCGCTCGGTCAAAGCAACGGACTGGAAACAGCCGAAGCCGTGCTGGCGCTGGATGCCTCTGCGGGCAACTTCGGCCAGCCCGGCGGTGTGTTCCTTTCCCCGGCTGCGCCCAACACGGACACGTATCACCGCCCGGCGAACTTACAGGAAATGGCGGCTTTTGTAGAGAAGATGAAGGCTGGCGAGGTCAAGGTGCTGTTCGTACACGGCGTCAATCCGGTTTTCGAATTACCGAGAGCGCTCGGGTTCGAAAATGCCATGAAGAGCGTCCCGCTGGTCATCTCGTTTGCGACCTTCCCGGACGAGACCGCCATGCAGGCTGATTACATCTTCCCCGACCATCACGGCTTGGAATCCTGGGGCTACCAGCGTATTGCGACCGGCGCGGGCCAGTCGACGCTTTCGGGCGCGCAGCCGGTGGTGGTGCCATATTACAACACACGTGCCACAGCCGATGTGCTTCTGGCGGCCTGCGCTGCGGCAGGCGGAAAACTGGCTGCCGCGCTGCCCTTCGCGGATGAAGTGGCCTTTATCCAGGACAAACTGCTCCCATTGGTGGGGAGCCCGGAAGCCAACTTCAACGCGGGCGAGATCAACACCTTTGCGGCTTACTTCCAGCAGTTCGGCGGTTGGTGGGCGAACGAGAACGCGCTCGCAGCCCCGCCCCCGAATACGTTGAATAATGCCATGGACGTGCCCGCACCCGAATACGAGGGTGAAGGCGAGTTCATGCTGCTGCCCTATGTTTCACCCGTTTTGGGAGAAGCCGGGGCCAACAAACCCTGGCTGCAGGAGGTCCCTGACCCGACCACGACGGTCATGTGGAACACGTGGGTCGAGATCAACACGGAAGTCGCCCACGAACTGGGTATCGAGGATGACGATGTGGTCAGACTTGTGTCGGAGGCCGGGGCGATTGAGGTCTCTGTGTATCTGTACCCGGCCATTCGTCCCGATACGATCGCGATTCCCTTCGGGCAGGGTCACAGCGCTTATGGCCGCTACGCAGAAGGACGCGGCGTCAATCCCTTCGATCTGCTGGGTTCGAAGTTTAATAAGGCCGGTGACCTGGCTTTTGCGAGTATGAAAGTAAAAATCGAAAAGACCGGTAAGAAGCGTATACTTTCCCGCCTGGAGAGCAAGATTGGCGTGTACGGTGAAGGCCTGGAAGAGCATTAGGAGTGAGGTATGAAAAGCATTGATTTGAATGAAGTGGGCGCAAAAGGCGCAATCGTGGAGGAGGCCGAGGGTAAGTGGGGCATGGTCATCGACCAGGACCTGTGTACGGGCTGCCAGGCCTGTGTGGCGGCCTGTGCCATGGAGAACAACATTGCCTTCGTAGGTGAAGAAGATGCCGGGTATGGCCGCTCCTTGCAATGGATGCGCATCGAGCGCTTCTGGGAGGGGGAATATCCCGAAATCAAGATGACCTCCTTCCAGCCGACCCTGTGTCAGCAATGCCATAATGCGCCCTGCGAACCGGTCTGCCCGGTCTTCGCTGCGGTGCACAGCCCGGCAGAAGACTTGAACCTGCAGGTCTACAATCGCTGTGTGGGCACGCGTTACTGCGCCAACAACTGTCCCTACCAAGTGCGTGTTTTCAACTGGCGAGATTATGAGCGCCCGGAGCCGTTGAACAACCAGCTCAACCCGGACGTGACCGTCCGTCGCATGGGCATCATGGAAAAGTGCACCTTCTGCATTCAGCGCATCCATCGCGCGGAAGACCAGGCCAAATCGGAAGGCCGCGAGGTGGCAGACGGCGAATTCGCACCCGCCTGCGCCCAGGCCTGCCCGGCGGATGCGATCGTCTTTGGTCGAATCGATGATCCCGAAAGCCGTGTCAGCCAGTTGTCGCGCCAGAAGCGCGGTGTGCATTTGCTGGAAGAACTTGGTGTGTTGCCACGTGTGACCTATCTCAAGGAAGGCTAAACCTATGGCTGAAATGACAGCAAATTCGAATCATTCACACGAAGAGCATTTGCGCGAACAGCACTTGATGCTCGATCCCAAACCGCGCGGCGAGATGAACGCCATGGTGATGGAAGCCATGCACACCACCTCGTGGAAATTCTGGGTTGTGGCGGTCATCCTGGGCGCGATTGTGCTGGTAGGCTTGTTCGGTTCCTGGGGCTATATGATTGCGGAAGGCCTGGGGGTGGCTGGCGTCAACCGCCCGTCTTACTGGGGCATCTTCCTGGTCAATACGGTTTTCTGGATCGGTATCAGCCATGCCGGGACGTTTATCTCTGCCATCCTGCGCGTTTTCAAGGCCGAGTTTCGCCGTCCCTTCACGCGCGCTGCCGAACTGATGACCACCTTCGGACTGGTGCAGGCTGGTTTCAGCATCTTCATGCATATGGGCCGTGTCTGGCTGGCGTACTGGTTGTTCCCTTACCCGAACCAGCGCCAGTTGTGGCCGAATTTCCACTCCCCGCTTTCCTGGGACCTGTTGGCCATCACAACCTATTTGCTGGCCTCGACCATGTACCTGTTCCTGCCGCTCATCCCTGACGTGGCCATGGCGCGTGACCGTTCCACGGGCTGGCGCAAAAATGTCTACAAAGTTCTGGCGCTGGGCTTTCGCGGCACCGAAGGCGAGTGGACGCACCTGCGCAACGCCATGAACATCTTTGCCTTTGCCATCATCCCGGTCATGTTCTCAGTGCACACCATCGTGTCGTGGGACTTTGCTGTGGCCACCCGCCCCGGCTGGTCTTCCACCATCTTTGGGCCATACTTTGTGGTCGGTGCGCTACACTCCGGTATGGGTGCGGTCATCATGGTGCTAGCGGTGGTGCGCGCTACAATGAAGAACATGAAGTACTTCATCCGCCCCGAGCACTTCGATGCCATCGGCAAGCTGATGCTCATTATCTCGATGACCTGGGCTTACTTCTTCTTCAATGATTACATGGTGCAATGGTATGGCGGCGACAAATGGACGAAGACCCTGCTGCACTGGCACGAAGCCGGTCCGCTGGGCTGGATGTGGTTCCTGATGCTGATCGTCAACGTTGCCATTCCCTGGTTGGTACTGTGGAATAAGAAATGGCGTTCCAATCCCTGGGTTGTCTTTGTCGTGGGCCTGCTCATCAACGTCGGTATGTATATCGAGCGTTACATTATCGTGCCCATTTCGCTCACCATTAACCGTCAGCCCTTCACCTGGAAACTGTACCAGCCGGGCATCGAAATCCCGTTGAGCATCGGTACCCTGGCCTTCTTCATCCTGCTTTATATGCTGGCTTCCAAGTTCATCCCGCTTGTTCCGGTCTGGGAAGTGCAGGAGGGACAGATGGCGCACTCAGTCAAGAAATTCGGACGCGAGACCGTCGTAACGGTCAGCGAATTGGAATAGGAGCTGGACGATGGCTGACACTGTATCCCTGTTAGCGGTCTTCCCGGACCTCGAGCCTGCTGCCAATGCAATCGATGAATTGCGCAGCCTGGGCCTCTCTGACGGCCAGATGAACGTGATTTCCGGCATCCCGGTGACGGAAGCCATGTTGGGCCGTCCGCGCCAGTGGACCAACGTGCCCCGCCTGGCATTGGGTGGAGCCGCTGGTGGTTTTTTGATCGGTCTATTCTTGATTTTCACGCCCCTGCTGTATTTCGTTCCGGTAGGAGGACAGCCTAAGGTTCCTGTGCCGCCCTCGGTGGTGGTGATCTTCGAGTTGACCATGCTTGGCCTGCTGATTTCCACTTTCCTGGGTGTTTTCCTGGACAGCACCTTCCCGTCCTATCGCCCGATGGAATATGTGCCTGAGATCAGCGATGGGAAGATTGCTGTCCTATTCCATTGTCCACGGGGTAAAGAAGAAAAATTTACCAAGGCCATGACTGCCCTGGGCGCTGAAAAGGTCGAGGCGGCGGAGGCGCAGCAGTTATGACATTGCTCAAACAACTCCTGGTCGTATTCCTTATCGTTGGCCTGCTTTTTAGCGTGCTGCTCCTGTTTTCGATGGATGTCCTTAAGGTAGACTGGATCACCTTCATGGAAATCCAGCCATCTTTCGATGCGCAGGAAGACCCCTTGCCGGTTCCGGTGCGCTCCATCCCGGTGGATGGAGCGGCATCCATTCCGAACATGGGTGCGCCCGTCAATCCGGTGGCAGCCGATGATGTCTCGCTGGAACGCGGGGGAAATTTATATGGGATCAACTGTGTCATGTGTCATGGGGTGACAGGGGAAGGGAACGGCCAGATTGCGGCTTTGCTTGCCAACAAGCCTGCCAACCTGACCCTGGATATTACCCAGAACAAGAGCGACGGTGCCTTGTTCCTGACACTGACCAACGGCGTGACCGGTCGTATGCCCCCCCTGGTTGAAAACCTGACCGTGCGCGACCGCTGGGATGTGGTCAATTACATGCGTACGTTGAAACCGGCACAGTAGGGGAGGAGAAACTCGAAATGGATGATTTTCGCAAGTTGTTCTATGGCGTACTGATCGCCTTCGTGGGTGTGCTTGTGGTGTGGGTGAGCATTGTATATATTTCTGCCTGTGGCTTCTCCTTCACTTGCCAGCAAGGTCGACCTGTTGTATATAGCACTCCCATACCCACCCTGGCTGCAGCAACGCTTCCTGCGCCAGACTTTTCCGTACAAAGTCCCACGGTCAACCGTTGTCGCGTGGCTGCGGTGAATTTGATCGGCGCCTGGGTCTCTTCCGGGCACCCCGAGACGGATGTGTTCACCTTTACTGACATCGATGGCTTGACCTGTGAAGCGACGTATGGGGAAGATGTCGAGCCGCTGTTTTTGGAATCCAACCTTTGGTATCCGGGTTCGCTGTCTTGTGCCTCCTGCCATAACGCCGATTTGACGGTTTCCTCTGCCCAGATGGATATGACCACTTATGCTGGATTGCTGGCAGGCTCGCGCCGTACATCGGCGAACGTAAAAGGAAATGATGTACTTGGTGGCGGTGACTGGGAAGCCTCGCTTATGTATGACGTGCTCTACGTGCGCAAGTACATGCCCTTGGGTCGCCCGCCCGAGGTGCCCGCCGAAGGCCCGGTCATTTTTGCCGGTACAGCTACCCAAGATGGGGCGCAATAGGGGAAGCGCCTATAAAAATAGAATCCCCTGCGTTTGCGGGGGATTTTTCATGAAAGTATAAGCAAAGTGTGCTTCGTAGGGGCACGTGCTCCAATAAAAAAACGCCCGCTATGGGGCGTCTTCTAACGGAGAGGGCGGGGTTCGTATCATCCCCGCCAGGGGAAACCCACGAACCCTTTCAGGTTATCTCATCCCCAAATGCACCCTTCCGGTGTGCTTCGCGGGGAGCGCGCGCTCTCTGGCAAAAAAACGCCCACGATGGGGCGTCTTCTAGCGGAGAGGGCGGGATTCGAACCCGCGAACCCTTGCGGGTTACACGCGCTCCAGGCGTGCGCGCTAAACCAGACTACGCGACCTCTCCATTGGCCTTCAGAGCGGACGAATTATACCAGACAGAATGTTGCGCATCAAGCACGCTGCGGGAGCGGTGGTGCAGGGTTTTAAAAAAGTCCGGAATTTTGTCACTCTGAAGGAGCGTTCTTTGCAACTGCAGGGTCTCTTGTTCATCATCAAGGAACGCTTCGGGGCTGCGAACGCCCCTCAGCGTGACATGAACATGTTATTAAGCGACTTTGTTAAGCCGTCAGTGGTGGTGTGGTTCAAATTTTCGGGAAATTTGGCTTGGTATCGACCATAATCCGCTTTTTTATGTGGTTCCGCCAAGTTGACGATTGATGGCAAGTTTTTTGATCAGAATTGACTAACTCGCCTTACATAGTATCCGTAGAATCTGTTTTATTGACCGCCGTGCCTAGTTTGACAATGTCACATTTCACTGAAATATAGTAGATTTAGCCTATGAACGAGATAAAAAAAGTCTGTATGATCCTGAACGCT
>JAFGKO010000021.1 GCA_016928525.1 Anaerolineales bacterium
CACCCGGGCGGCATCCGCTGCCAGCGCAATGTGCATCGATTTCTCGATGCCGTAATACGGGTCTGGCGGCTGGGTAAAGGCCACCGTACCGTCCGTTTCCGTCACCGTCACGGGACCGTCATCGGGGATGTAAGTACGCTCGAAGCTTTCCGGCGCCAGCCACAACCGGTGCCCACCGTAGAAGTGATATGTACCGTAATGCGGTGTTTCGGTCACCACATCGGGCAGCTCGGCCAGTAGATTCTCTCCGCCTTGCAGCCGCAGCGACAGCACCCGCGGCCCCACAGATTTGCTTACCAACAAAGTGAGCTGCCGGTTGGAAAGCGCTATACAGTCTAAAGCCATAAAGCGAATTGATTTCATAATATAATCTTCTTTCTATGTATCTGTGTTCAATTGAGTCAAATAACACACCGCAGGACAATGCCAGCTACTACTGATTATACTTACAAGAAACCTGAAGGACAAAAAATTACAACAAAATCTCAAGCCGGGATGGGTATTTAGAGTAACCTCATGGATCAATTCATATTCTCATCAGGAATTATTTTTTCAGGTTTCATCCTGGGATACGTGGCTCAAGTCCTGATCCGGAAAAAGTTCATTTTTATTCCATATGATATCCATGTGCTCAGGAAAGCATTACAAACCATTGCGCTCCTGTTCTTCAGCCCGATCGCGACTTTAGGCGCAGTCTGGATCCTCAATTTTGAGGATTTGAAAATCATTGCCCTGCCGTTTATCGGGATCATCACCTTATTCCTGGGTGGTGTGTTTGCTTTTCTATTTGCAAAAATGCTTCGTATGTCCCAAAAGCAAACCGGGGCTTACATTGTTTGCGGTGGATTTTCCAACATTGGCGCGATCGGCGGGCTCCTATGCTATACATTTCTAGGAGAGGCCGGCTTTGCTCTGGTAGCGATTTACAAGTTGTTTGAGGAAATTGGCTATTACGGTTTCGGATTTCCTGTCGCAAAATTGTTCAGCGCGGACATGGGCAGATCCGAAAGCCTTTCAGTACGCCTGAAGAAAATCATCCTTGATCCCTTCGTTCTCGTTTCATTGGTCAGCTTGCTGGCAGGTATCCTCTTGAACCTCTCCAACCTTGAACGACCGGTGTTTTATAAAGGTCTCAATGATGTATTTGTTCCAGTAAGGACGATCTTGTTACTGGCCTCCATCGGCATGGCCATGCGTTTCGATAGGATCGGGAAATATCTCAAAGAAGGCGCCCTCATCGCGTTGATCAAATTTGCCCTGCTGCCTGCACTGGCCACTTCCATGGCATATTTTCTAGGCATGGGCGAAATTGATGGGGGTCTCCCGTTAAAGGTGGTGATCGTTTTGTCCAGCATGCCGGTTGCATTCATTGCCATGATCCCGCCAACTATTTATGACTTAGACGTCGACCTGGCGAACGCGTCCTGGCTGGTAACAACCTCTATGCTGTTACTGGTTGTTCCGCTCCAATTAATATCAATCTCTCTGGTATAGCAGACGATCTACATCAGTCTTCTGAGAGCCCATCCATATTTTCCATGTAGGTTGGTGGAATTTTACCGATCAAATTTTAGCTTGATGATCGTTTCACCTACCACCTGGAATGATCATCTGCAGTATCCTGTGATTCAGCTTCCTCAGCGCACGCCCAGCAGCAGTTCCACCGTCAACTGGTCCAGCCGCTCGTAACGCATGCCGCGCGCCCCCAGCGCTTCCCGATCGAACGATTGCGTCTTGAGTGCCGCGGCCTTCTCCGGCGTGTACCCGCCCAGATAGGGTGTCATGGCGCCGTCATCGGCGCGGATTTCCGCCAGCAGTGCCTGGATCTCGGGGTCAGCGTTGAATTGAAGTGCTTTCTCCTTGAGTACCAGGTAGGTGCACATACAGCCGCGCGCAAAGTCCTTCACGCCCGCGTAGTCCTCTGTACGATAAGCGTGCGCATCAAAGTGCCGCATACCGTTGTAGCCCACATCTTCCAAGAACTTAACCAGGAAAAAGGCTGCCTTGATGTCGCGCGAGCCAAAGCGCAGATCCTGGTCGTAGCGACCAGGAAATTGATCATTCAGGTCGATGTGGAACAGCTTGCCCGCCTCCCAGGCCTGGGCCACAGCGTGCATGAAGTTCAGCCCGGCCATGTGCTCGTGGGCGACCTCGGGATTAACACCCACCATCTCGGGATGGTCGAGCGTCTGGATGAACGCCAGCATGTGCCCGGTGGTGGGGTTGTAGATGTCGGCGCACGGCTCGTTGGGTTTGGCCTCCAGCGCAAATTTCATGTTATAGCCATGATCGCGCACATATTCGCACAGGTAGTTCAGCGCCTCGCGGTTGCGTTTAATTGCCTCCACGGGATCCTTGCCGGCATCTGTCTCTGTTCCCTCGCGCCCGCCCCAGAATACATACACCTTCGCACCCAGATCGGCGCCCAGGTCGATGGCACGCATGGTTTTTTGTAAGGCATAGGCGCGCACGCGCGCATCATTGGCGGTGAAAGCACCATCTTTGAAAACCGGATCACTGAACAGATTGGTGGTCGCCATCGGTACTACCAGGCTGGTTTTCTGCAATGCGGTTTTGAAATCGCGCACGATGCCATCACGCTCGGCAGCGGTGGCATCGATCGGCACCAGGTCGTTATCATGGAAGTTGACGCCGTAAGCGCCAACCTCCGCCAGTAAATACACCAACTCCACAGGTGATTTAGGCTCTCGTACTGCCTCGCCGAATGGGTCGCGGCCGGTATTACCAACCGTCCACAGACCGAAGGTGAACTTGTGTTCGGGTTTGGGTGTAAACATGGGAGGGTTCCTTTCTAAAAGAAAAATATTGCTGTGCAAGATGATTATTGAACAGGACACTGACCAACGCTGAAAACACGGATCATGGATATTTGTTCAGCGTATTTCAGCGCTCATCCGAGTCTCTTTTTGTCTCTGGCTTGAAGCGGTACTAATCATTTACAAAACCGCTAACCATCATTGTACATGA
>JAFGKO010000309.1 GCA_016928525.1 Anaerolineales bacterium
GCGTCGATAAGCTGAAACTGGTCGTGAGCGACCCTACCCGGCACGACCTCGACACCCTGAACGCCATCCACGCCCACCGGCGCACCGGCCAGCAAGTCTACGACGCACAGGCGGAAGCGTTCAACGTCACCCGGATCACGAAGCGCTTCTACGACGAATACAAGCAGCACTACGACCACACGCGGGAAGTCATTCGCCAGTACAACCGGGGCATTCCCGAATTCCAGAACGCGGACCAGGAAGACAAGCTGCACGCCTTCACCCAGCGGCTGCTCGGACGTTTGATGTTCCTGTACTTCCTTCAGCGCAAAGGCTGGCTGGGCGGGCAGCAGCGTTTCCTCACCGCGCAGTACATCGACACCGTCAAACGGCACGCGGGCGAATTCAGCGGCGATCAGGAGACGATGTTTTACTACAGCGAAGTCTTGGAGCCGCTGTTCTTCGAAACGATGAACACCCGGCGGCCCGACAACATCACTAAATGGCAGGGCGTGCGCATTCCCTACCTCAACGGCGGGCTGTTCGACAAATCGCGCGACCCGGAGGGCGTGATCATCCTGCCGGACTCGCTGTTCGACCCGCACAGCAGCGACGGGCTGCTGGCGTTTTTCAACCGCTACAATTTCACGATTGCCGACGACACGCCGCTCGAACAGGACGTGGCGGTCGATCCGGAAATGCTCGGCAAGGTGTTCGAGAACATGCTCGAAGAGCGCGACCGGGGGCAGACCGGCAGCTTCTACACCCCGCGCACGATTGTGTCCTACATGTGCCAGGAGGCGTTAGCGGGATACCTCGACGAGAGCGCCGGAATCCCGCGCGACACCACCCGCGCCCAGTTCGATCCCGACGCTGACGCCCCGCTCACACCGGACGACGCGGGCCGCATCGATGCCGCGCTGAAAACGCTGACCGTGCTCGATCCCGCCGTCGGGAGCGGATCATTCCTGATCGGCATGTTGCAGGCGATCACGCTGCTGCAGCGTGCGTGTGCCAGCGCACAGGGCATCGACGTGACGCGCCCCATGCTGGCCGAGTGGAAAGAAGCCATCATCCGCGACACGCTGTACGGCGTGGACATCAAGCCGGAAGCCATCGAGATCGCGCAGCTCCGGCTGTGGCTGGCGCTGGTCGTGGACCAGACCATCGAGCAGGCGCGACCGCTGCCCAACCTGGACTACAAGCTGATGGCGGGTGACAGCCTGATCGAAACCATCGACGGCGAGCCGGTGCTGACCGCCAGCGCCACCGCGCTGCTCCATGCATCGGCTACCGGCGAATGGGAGCACGTCGATTCGCAGCTCAAGCTGTTCGACCCGAACCCGGTGCAAATGCGGATGCTGCTGACCGACGCCGAGCGCCAGACGGCCCACGAGCGCGTCAAGCTCAACGACCTGCGCCAGCAGTTTTTCCGCGTCCCGCCGGAAGAACGCCGCGCGCTGCGCGACGAAATCACCACCCAGGAGCGGCGCATCGTGTTTTCCAGCTTGAAGGAAAAGGCCGAAGCGCTGCAAGCGCAGATCGATCACCTGGGACGCAAGGCCGGGCAGCAAGGCGGCAAGCTGAACCGCGCCGACCAGCGCAAGCTGGAAACAGCCAGCGCCCGGCTCGAACGGGTGACCGGCTTGCAGCAGGCCATGCGCAGCCCGGACACCCCGCTGCCGTTTTTCCTCTACCGGCTGCACTTCAGCGAAGTCTTTGCGGCCAAAGGCGGCTTTGACATCGTGGTCGCCAACCCGCCGTATGTGCGGCAGGAAGCGTTCAAGGAACAGAAACCCGAACTTGAAGCCGCCTATCCTGCGGTGTATCGCGGGACCGCCGACCTGTATGTCTATTTCTTCGCGCGCGGCATCCAGTTATTGAAATCACACGGCCAACTCGCCTACATCGCGCCGAACAAGTGGCTGCGGGCAAGTTACGGCAAAAAGCTGCGCGGGCACTTTGTCAAGTCGGTACAGATCGAACAGATCATCGACTTCGGCCATGCGTCGATTTTCAAGGGGGCTGATACATTCCCCTGCATCGTCGTTTTTCAGAAAGCCGACGGCACACCACCGAACCAGACCCACACCAGCGTGATTCAGTTTCCCAGGAAAGAATTTGAACACTGGGATTTACGCGATTTTGTCGAGGAACACGGCTACAACGTGAAGGTTAACCGCTTCTCTGCCGAACCCTGGAGCCTGGAAAGCCCAGCGGCTGAAACGCTGATGGCAAAAATCCAGGCGATTGGTGTGCCATTACAAGAATTCATTGACGGAACTCCTTATCGTGGCATTCTAACCGGCCTTAACGCGGCATTCCTGATTGATACGCCTACCAGGGACCAGTTGATCCAGCAAGACCCCGCCTGTGAAGACATCATCCGGCCTTACTTACGCGGACAGGACATCAAGCGCTGGACACCAGAATGGGCTGGCCTGTGGATGATTCTGCTCAAGTCCAGCGAGAATCACACCTGGCCCTGGAGCAACGCAGGTCAGCGAGCCGAACAGGTTTTCGCGGACACATACCCGTCGCTGCACGGCCACATGAAATCACTTGAGGCAAAACTCCGGCGACGATCTGATCAGGGCCGTTATTGGTGGGAGCTTCGTTCATGTGCTTATTACGAAGCTTTTGAGCGTCCCAAGATCATGTACCAGGAGATTCAATTTCATTCTGCGTTTGGGTTTGATCAATCTGCGGTGCTATCAAACAACAAAGTATTTCTTTTGCCTGATGCCGATTTATACCTTTTGGCAGTGCTCAATGCCCCTCTCATGTGGTGGTATAACTGGCGTTTTCTCCCACATATGAAAGACGAAGCGTTGAATCCGGCTGGCGTGAAAATGGTCGATCTGCCAATTGCCGTTCCGACCGATGCGCTACGTGCTCAAATCGAGCCTGCCGCCGAACGGTTGATCGCGCTCTCGAAAGAATCCCCAAGTCCGACAGTGGAAGCCGAGATGCAGCGCTTTGAGCAGCGCCTCTCCGATCTGGTGAATCAGGCTTACGGGCTGACACCGGAGGAGGTCGATCTACTGTGGCGCACCGCCCCGCCGCGTATGCCGGTCGCGCCGCCAGACCATCAAAGTTAAAGGAACAGGAAAATGGGTAAAAAAGAAGGAATTCGGGATTTTATCTACCTGGATATTGAACGAGTACGTTCATTTGTGGCTCAGCTTTCAGAAGGATTGACTTCAGCGCGCACATTGGGAACAGAACACCAGACTGGTGGCGAAGTGTCCGGTGAAGGAAGCATTCCTTTGCTAGCAAAAGCTTCAGGTGCGGCAGACTACCACTTCATGCGATCTCGTTCCGAAACCAAAAGCCTACACGATCATATTTTTGAAGAGTTGCTAGACGGTTTAAGAGAGAAAGGTTTGCTGACTAGGGTACCCAATCATGATTTTAAGTGGAAACAGTCTGCTTTCAGCGATGGTATGTTCATATTGGTATCAGGCATTGTAAAAATAGTGGACTACAAGTCTGGCATCGAAGCTTTGGAAAACTTTCCTAAATTAATGAAGCTCCTTGTAAAAATCATGTCGCAAGGCGAGACAACACAGGAACAAGTAAATGAAGGTAAAAAACTCCAGAGTCAAATCAGAAACCTACCCACTAAAGATATTGCATCTTTTGTAGACCAGTTCTACAGCGAGCTAGTTCGTATCAAAGTTTTCCCTTATACCGAAAAAGCACATGTTTTCGTTGGGACATCTGACAAGTCCCTCTTTCGCTATGCCCCGGCAGCGTTGACAGGATTGTACGGTTCTATAGTTGATGCAGATTGGCAATGTCTTGTTCAAGTCAATCGAGGGAAAGTCCATGACATTGGCGAATTTGCAGGTCAGACAAGTCAGGTTGAGGATGCTGTTGAAACTATCATCGACCAATTAGGCATGCTGACTAACCTTACGCAAGGTGTTCAGTTCCCATCTGTAGCTGTAACTCCAATCGCGATATTTCGTGAGATCGCAAAATTTTGAGCCAACCATAATATTTGATCTTTCATCATAAGGTGACACAAGAAAATCATGTACCATCCGCCCGATTATATCGACAACACCGCCGATGAACGCACCCTGAGCATTGTGCTGCACTGCCTGCTCACCGAGTGGGACGAACCCGAACTCGACATCGCCAGCGGGTTTTTCGAGCCGAAAGTCTGGGAAATGCTGGCTGACGCGCTGCGGCGGCTCGATGCGTTTCGCCTGCTGCTGGGCCGTCCGCCGGAGTTAGAGAATCCAGACGCGGATGACGGCGTGGTGGATTTGCAGCGGTTCTACCGCGAGCGGCTGCGCGAAGACCTCGAAGCCCTGCCGCTGGATCGGCATTACGCCGCCCTGATTGACGACCTCACCGCGTTTCTGGCGCAAGAGTGGGTCCAGGTCCGGTACTACAACGGCGCGTTTCTGCACGCCAAAGCCTACCTGATGCCCCACGCGGCGATTGTCGGCAGCAGCAATTTCACCCCGTCCGGTATGACGCGCCAGGCGGAACTGAACATGCTTCGCCGGGATGACGCCGTGATCCGCGATCTGCGTGAAAGCTGGTTCGAGCGCATGTGGGATCATGCCGCCGATCACAAGCAGGACCTGATCGACGCGCTGAACGAAAGCAAGTTCGGTGATGCGCCCTGGACGCCGCACGATGTGTTCATCAAGGTGTTGTACGAGTATTTCCGCGACCGGATCATCCCGGAGGACGTTGAAGCGCGCATCGGCGTTGAACTGGCGAGCTTTCAGCAGGAGGGGCTGCGCGAAGCCATTCGCCTGATCGACCGTCACGGCGGCGTGATCGTCAGCGATGCGGTTGGGCTGGGGAAAACGTACATCGGCATGAGCCTGCTAGAGCATTACGTGTTGGGCAAGCGGCGCAAGGGCTACATCCCGCGCGGGCTGGTCATCTGCCCGGCCCAACTGCGCGATCTGGTGTGGGAGCCGAAGCTGGACGAATACGGGATCAAGGCCGACGTCATCTCGCAGGAAATGGTGAGCCGGGACTCGTTCGAGTGGCGGCGCTACAACCGTTATGACGTGGTCCTGATCGACGAAAGCCACAATTTCCGCAATCCCGGCACCAATCGCTACCAGAACCTGATGAAAATGCTGGCCACCGGCAACCCGGATACACGGGTCATTCTCATGACGGCGACGCCGGTTAACAATTCGGTGTGGGACCTGTATCACCAACTGTCGTTCATCACGCGCGGGCAGGACGTGTTTTTCCGGGAATACGGTATCCGCAACCTGAAAGGCTTCTTCCGCGAAGTGCAGACCGGCGGGGCGGACATTTTCACCCTGCTGGAGCAAATGATGGTTCGCCGCAGCCGCCAGGATGTGAAGCTGCGCCAGCAAGCGGGCGAGGAAATCCGCCTGCCCGGTAAAGGCATCATCCAGTTTCCAGAGCGCCTGTTGTACAGCGTCAATTACGACCTGGAAGCCACCTACGACGGCTTCTACGAGAAAATCGTGGCGCGCATCGAAAGCCTGTCGCTGATCAGCTTCAACATCGAGCAGTATCGCAAAGGCGAAATCGACCAGGAAGTCGAGCGCGTGCGGCAGTATTCCAACGCCCTGGTCGGCATCCTCAAAACCCTGTACCTCAAGCGGCTGGAAAGCTCGCTGGCCGCATTTGAGGTCAGCATCCGGCGGCAGCAGCAATTTCAGGAACGGTTCTACGACATGCTGGCCAACCACGAGCGGCTGTTGGATTCCGCCACGAATCGCCGCCTGTTGGCGCTCGAAGCATTAGAGGACGATACCGTCACCGATGATATTGAGGCGATCATCGAAGCCCTCCCCGAAGCAGACATCCGCGATTATGACTTGCGAGCCATCCGGCGCGAACTCGAACGCGATATGCGAACACTCGACGCGATGCTGGACATGGTCGAACTGGTGCAGCACCTGGACGACGAACGCCAACGCGATGCCAAGCTCGCCGAAGTCAAGCGGCTGCTGTCCGGTGATTTGCGGGGCCAGAAAGTCTTGATTTTCTCGTATTACCGGGATACGGCCCAGTACGTCTACGAGGAGTTGGCCGGTGATGCGGGATGGCAAGCCGACTGGTCCCCGCCGCCGGTGATCAAGGTCATTCACGGCGAAACCGACGCGCACAAGCGGGAGAATCTGGTCAAGCGATTTGCCCCGAAAGCGAATACCACCGAGGACAATCCGCCGCCCATCTCCGAGTCGGCTCCTGAGATCGACATCCTGATCTCGACGGATGTGCTGAGCGAGGGACAGAATCTGCAAGATGCAGGCGTCATCATCAACTACGACCTCCACTGGACGCCGATCCGCATGATCCAGCGCGCCGGGCGCATTGATCGCCTGGGGACGGACTTCGATACGCTGCACATCTTCAACTGTTTCCCGCAAACCGGCCTGGAAAGCCTGTTAGGGTTGGTGGAGCGCCTGCAAGATCGCATCCGCGACATCGACCGCACCGTCGGCCTGGATGCCAGCATCCTGGGTGAGGTGGTCAGTTCGCGTTCGTTGGAACAGCTTCGACGGCTGCGCCAGGAAGATCAGACCGTCATCGATGAACTGGAACGGGAGATCGAACTCGTTTCAACCGACGAGATGAAGTTCCCGCTGATCCTGTATCTTCAACAGGCTGGAGTCGAAAAAGTGAGGGGGATTCCGTTGGGCATCGGGTCCGGCATTGGCCGATCACAGCGGCCAACGGGCGTTTTCTTCGCGTTTCAGGCAGGCGACCGGCACTTCTGGCGGCTCTACACGGACGATGAAGTCATCAGCGACAAGCGCCGCCTCTACCGTTACCTGCAAGTCGATGTGGACGAACCGCGCGCCATGCCTGCTGGCTTCGAAGTCTATGATTTGCTCGATCAGGCTGCCCAGGACGTGCTGAAGGAAATTGAAACCGCTCTCCGTGCGCGCCGCATCAAGCCCAAGCTGGGGGCGATCAATATGGAACTCGATGTAGCGTTACGCCAACCGGCGCTCTTGACCACCGGGGACATCGCCTCAACCGCTGAACTGGCCGCCCCGGAGGACTTACGGCAGAAGGTGCAGCATGTGCTCCAACACATCTCGCTGGATGCCTTCAAGCGCGACAAGACACTCAAGGCTATCCGGGCGGCGTACAAGGAATCCCAGAATCAGCGCGCCTTAGCGGAAGCCCTGGATGAATTCTTTGTCGAAAACGAACTCTACCGCGACGTCGTGCTTCCAAAATCGACGCTGGACCAGGTTCGCGCCGAAGATTTGCGCCTGGTAGCCTATGAGGTTTTTGGGTAAGGCGATCCAGCGAAATCGCATTTTTCGGACGCTGATACCCCGTAAATGTCCTACACTTACGGGGCATTTCTTCGCTTACGATTCTTCCACAATCTGCCGCAGCCACGCCAACCGCTGCTCAAACGCGGGACGCGCTTCCAGTGGGACCTGCTCGCGGATCGCTTGCTCAATGGCGGGAATCATCTGCGCCAGCACCGGGAACCGCTGCACCGCCTGCCGCACCTGCTGAATCGTACCTGCAAGGATTATTTCTCGAGCCAGTAAACACTATCATCGCCTTCTGCGGTCCATCCGGTGGCTCCGCTATTTAACCGAACATGCCACCAATTAACTCCATCTTTACATTGCAGGCCGCCTATTACATCAAAAATTTCACCAGGTTGTATCTGACCTATTTGTTGAGCACTATAGCCCGGATTTGCTCGAAGGCGATTAGGCAAAAAAGGGTCTGTTGTTACTCGCGCTTGGTCACCAACCGCCAAACGTGCGGGCAGGTCAGTATTCTGACATCCTGCTGTACTCGAAGATAAACTCACAGGTTCCAGCCAGTATACACCACCGTTGCCTTCCGCAGTCCAACCAATGATGTCGCCATAGTTAACCTGCCACCAAATGAGTCCTGTGCCCTGACCGCAAATTGGGCCACCAATGATGGAAAATGTAGTCCCACCAGGGATTTGCCCCAAGACGGTTTGGCCTTCAGGCTCATTGCGGATATTGTTTGAGGCTCCAGGCGTAACACGAGCAGTCTGTTGACCAACCAACCGTGAGGGAGGCGCATTGTAACACGTAAACTGACTTGGAGTTGCATAATCTGTTGAGTCAATGTTTGGTAAACAGTCAAGCTCATCGACGGGACAAATCCACTGTTCCGTTGTCGGTCCTTCAGAAACCCACCCGGATATGTTATCTGCATGTGAATATACATACCAATACCATGTGTCTTGATGATAGGCTCCTAGATATACACACACTGGTCCACCTTGGATTTCGAGTAAATCACCCGGCATCCCCAATGCCAATGCTTCACCTGAGCCGTTCGGTTCAGTCAGGAGACGCAAACCATCGCCCATCTGACTAACAATAACGCGCTGGCCCGCGGTGAAACGCATTGTCCTGTTATTACAAAGCACAGATGAGGTGGGACTAGGGACTGCTGTTGCGTTGCCGGTATTACCTATTTCAGCTTCGACTATCGGCTCTAACCAATAATCCTCCATTTCTCCCTCAATCGCCCATCCAACCTGGTCATGGTAATTGATTTGCCACCAGACATAGCCATCACTACACACCGGACCTTCAAGAACCCAAAATTCGTCTCCGGCAAATAGTGATGCTATTTGATTCGAACTCATTGAAGGCTCGAATCGCAAGCTCCCGTCCGTACTCGACGTGATACGACCGGTAACTCCAATGATCATTTTAGGTGTAAACCCTGCTGGACATAGATTGTCGGTTGGCTGTGCTGTACCAGTAGATTGGTGACTTGTGTTTTCTAGTGCTAGTGTATGCAGTGCTAATTCAGGCGATGAACCAGGTATGGTTTGAGTATTATCATCACAAAAACTATCACTAAAATATAATGTTAGTTCAGCACAGTCTAATTCACGGATATATCGGTTTTCAGTGACCCAATTGAGTAGCTCATCAGATGTCAAATGGAGTTCCGCCTGTAGCCGTACAAAATCACCGTTGGCGTCGTGGGCGAAAAGTGTCACCATTTTACCGTCAGGACTAAAGTCATCGATTAGAGTTATCTTATGGTTACCAAATTGACGTATTTGTTCACCGCTTCTAACGTCCCATATTCCCAGACCAGTACCAAGATTTACTAAAAGATATTGACTGTCAGGGCTAAACACGATTTGTGAAGCATTCGAAAAATTGCCAATGAACTGTCTAACCTGTCCGGTATCAACATCTGCAAGCAGTCCCAAGCCACCTTCCGATGTTAAAAAGAGGAACGAATTATCCGGACTAAAAACCGCTAATCCGTCACCTGCTCCTCGGTTAAGGTCGACCAGTCTTGTCCCGGTCGAGATCGAAAGAATGGTAGGGTCCGCGCCCGACTTAGCATCCATAAATACATATTCAAAATCCTCACTGACAGCGATAACCCCACCACCTCCGCTCGAGATTTCGCCTGAACTGGGGGCATCTTGAAACATTGTAATTGGTTGTCCAGAAGTTACATCCCACAAAATGAGTGAATCGGCGTGCAAATCTTTGACTGAGGCCGACAACAGCGTGGTTCCATCTGGGCTAAAGCGTATTGCGTCGATCTGATCATGATGAGCGTAATCTCCGAAAACAGGGTCTTCTCCTTGTTTGAAATCACGAATAAGCTCACCGGTCGATGCATCATATAACATAATTTGCGAAAACTGAGCAACGGCAAGATATTTACCATCTGGACTCAAGACAATACGTTTAGAATAATCGCCGGAGAACAACTCATCGCGATAATCGATAGGGAAGAAGCGTGTTTCTTCTAGAGTGGTTCTTGTATAGTCCCAAATGCCTATGCTTTGATCACCTAAGAGCAACAAGGTATTCATAGTTTCGGTCGATACTATTTGGTATTCGCCTTCGGAGAAGTTGCCAATCAACGCTTCATTTTTAATATTTGACATATTCCACCGTAGAGCACCTACATCCCACAAGCGGATTTCATCCCCCGTCCATATACGTTGGGTACAAGGTGGTCCAGTATGGTATCCTGTGGTTATCAAGTACCTGCTATCCAGGCTGAATTGAAATCCTTTAATCACTACCTGCCCATCGCCATCCCAATACAAATCGTAATAGATGTTAGAATCATCTACGGTATTGGTCAATAACAATCTATCGTGCTCTTCTGCAAAACATTCAGGTACTGACGCCATAGAACTAGCTGTGATCAGATGATTCGGGCTTTCAATCTCTGGCACTTTATTGGAAAGACCATACTGAACACTAACATCAGCTTGTAATGTCGTATTTGCCCCCCGATCGTTCAGAATCAGTTGCTCTGGTGTCCAAGTCAAAATAACATTATCATTGATGCTATATTCCCCGCTGCTACTGGGAATACGGTCAAGTTGATGTCCATTCTCAAAATCCCATATAATTAGGGCTTCATCACGTTGCGAGTAGAGAAACAGGAATCTTTCCCAAAAGAGACCATTGCTATAATCTTCCGAGAGAAACGCAACTCCAGGGATATAGGCGATTTGAGATAATACAACCTGTGCTTCTGCCGGAGGGTTGGGAATATCATTGGCTGCTACAGCAAGAGCTAAAGCAAACTCGAGTTTATTTTCGGCAATTGCTTGCTGTGCACTCCGTGCCAGAGAGATTGAGCGTACTTCTTCTTCTCGGCGCTCCGCCGTATTTAGGGCGTCAACAAGTTCAGGAAGTTGGAAATCTGTAACTAGATCTCTGGCTAGGTCTAAGGGCCAGGCATATTGTCCGCAAACAACCTCTTCTGCTATACTTAGGGCACTGGGTTCCACCAAAGCCAAGTTGCCTAAAGTACGTCCCATAGCACCATCTGCCAGACACTCAATATGGCGCGTTTTGAGCCAATGAGAGATTGTTCTAGCATCGAAATCATTGTCCATCAGTTCCCATCCAGCAATTATTGCTGCTGCACCAGCTATGGTTGGTGTGGCAGCAGAGGTTCCAAAAAACTCCCGTCCGCTGGGGAGCAGAATCTCGCCGTAGGTCACGATGTCCGGCTTGACAATCTCATCAGCGCTGTAGTCTACCTCCTCATTGACGGCATAATACTGCAAGCTGTTGTACCGTCCCGAATACCACGCCATTTTGTTCGTGCGCGGGTCGAACGCCCCCACCGTCAACGACTGCGGCAGGTCACCCGGCACCAGCACCACCGGGTCCAGTGACC
>JAFGKO010000310.1 GCA_016928525.1 Anaerolineales bacterium
GCCACCAATCTTCTCTCCCTGCTTGAGAGGGCAGGTTGACGGTCAGCCGGGCCTGGACAATCGCTTTGGGGCGCGGGTTCACGCCGAGCAGCTTTTCGATAACCGGCGCGACGAACAGGTAACCGTTCACCAGCGCGCTAACCGGGTTGCCCGGCAGGCCGATGACCGCTTTGCCGTTGCATACGCCCAGTATGGTCGGCTTGCCGGGGCGCGTGTTGATGCCGTGCACCAGGACGCCCGGCTTGCCCAGCGTCTCGATTACGTCAGCAGTCATGTCGCGCGTGCTGGCCGAGGAACCGGCGGTGATAACGACCATATCACATTCGACCAGGGCCTTGGCAGCAGTAGCTTTCAAGGCGTCAAACGTATCCCCCACGATGCCGTACAGAACCGGCTCGCCGCCCGCTTTGGTCACCAGCGCGGCCAGGGTATACGAGTTGACATCGCGCACCTGTCCCGGTCGCGGGGATTCTTCGGGCGGGATGACTTCGTCACCGGATGAGATCAAGCCAACATGCACCTTCTTGGTTACGCGCAACTTGGTAATGCCCAAGGCCAGCAGACCACCGATCTCGGCCGGGCGCATCAGACTCCCTTTGGGCTGCACCACCTGTCCCTGGGCTACGTCCTCGCCGATGGCGATGACGTTCTCGCCTTCGGCGACAGCGCGTAAGATCTCGATTTCATCTAACCTTCCGAAGGTTCTGAAACCTTCGGAAGGTTTGGTTTGTTGGGTGTACTCCAGCATGACAACCGCGTCTGCGCCCTCAGGCAGCATGCCACCGGTATGGATGGTCATGCACTGCCCTGGCCCCAACGCAGCCTTAGGCGCGTCGCCCATCGGGACTTCGCCAGCCAGGGCGAGGTAAGCGGGCAGCGAGTCGCTGGCGCCGTAAGTGTCCTTGGCGCGAACCGCAAACCCGTCCACGCTGGAGCGACGAAAATCGGGCAAAGGCTGCGGCGCGCGGATATCTTCAGCGGTTACCCGGCCGAGGGACGAGGCAACGTCGATTTCCTCCGGAATAGGCCGGGGCGCAGGGAGATGCGAGAGCAGTCTTTCGCGGGCTTCGTCCGGCGGCAGGAGGGTCAGGAATTCGGGCATGAGGTGAGTGTCAAGTTTCAGGTGTCAAGTGTCAGGTTAGCGCAGCCAGAAGGCGAAAGTCAGCAGGTAAGCTGTCAGGCCAAAGACGGCCAGGGCGTTGACAGTCAACAGGCTCCAAACGGGCTTAGCCCCCTGGCTGATGTTGTGCAACCAGAAAATTTGCAGGATGGCAAACGGCAGGGTCAGGAAGGGCGGCCAGATCAAAGCCCAGGCCAGGCCAAAGAGCAATGCGCCGGCCAGCAGTGCATAAGCGCCCAGGATCAGGCCATGATGCAAAGGGACTGCGCGCTGCCAACCCATACTGCGCAAGAGCGTGCGGCGGTCGTATTTCTCGTCGGCGGCGAAAGTAGGGAAATCAAGAATGAGGAAATACGCCAGGGCAAGCAGCGTAAGGGGAAATGAGACAATCGCAACCAAGCGGTGGTATTCGCCGTGCTGTAGCACAAAACCGAGCGCGGGCGCGATCACCGCAATGTGAACCGCTAGAGTGAATTCACCCAAACCCGCATCGACCAGGCGCAACGGTGGGACAGCATAGGCCAGCACTGCCAGCAAGGACAGGCCTAAAAAGAGCATAGCAGTTGGCGAAAGCGCGCCTTGCTGGCTGAGCAATATGGCGATGACCGCCGCGGCCGCCAGCGCTCCGATCGCCACCAGCAAAGCCGCATTGCGCAGGTTGACACGCTCGGCGCGATTCTCATCGTTTTCCGAAGGTTGCTCCACAGGGCGAAGGGCTTCCGCAAGCAGGCTCATGCTGAACTGTGCCAGCAGGATGCCGCCCAGGCCAAGCCAGAAAACAACCACATCCTGTGAGCTGCCCAGGTAACGCGCAATACCCGCGCCGAGCACATAGGTCAACGCGGCGAGAATGAGATTCAAGGGGCGGGATAAACGCAGGAGTAGCAATAATCGTTGCATAATTTCACCGTAGGAACTGCCTGTTGGTTTCCCTGGCCCGTTCCGGGTAGGGCGGGCGATACGCCCTTCGTAAAGAGCGCTCAGGGCTACTCAACCAACGGCTATTTATGGAACCAACATTTTCAACGCAGGTATTTTTCGCAGAACAAAAACAAACACGAAGGACGAAAAGAAAACCGCCAGCGCCGTCAACGGGATCATATACACGGAAGGCCCCATCCAACCGTAAATATGGAGGCCCAGGACACCTTTGCGGAGAAGTTCGACCACAAAGATATGGATGAGATAAATCCCAAAACTGGTCGCCGAAACCGTGCGCACCAGCCCGCCAATTTTACCGAGTTTCTGGCCCAGGTCTTTCAGCAAGAAAAATCCACAGATGGTCGCCAGGACCGTTGGCGGGCTGAAATAGCTGTAGAAATAGGCGTCAATGGGACCTGCCTGCGCCGAGAGCATATTCGTGCCAAAGAATGTGACTGCCATAGCCAGGATGATCCCAACAATGGATAAGATCCGTCCGCGACGGTCTAATTGTAACTCCGCTAGCAAGTAACCCAGCATAAAATAACCGACATAACCCGTCACAACCGGGATGACCAGGGCCGTCGGAAATCCAAGCACGCGTTGCGCCAGCTCGAACAACGGGGTTGCCACAAACCAGAGAATGACGAAGTATGTCAGGTCTCGCCGGGAGGCAGCAGAGACCAGTACGCGCAAGATGGGCGCCACCAGGTAAATCCCAATCAAGATGTACAGAAACCACAAGTGGATTTCGACATTGCCAAGATAAATCGCCTTGAGCATCGACAGGGCAATGCCCAGCGGACTCATCGTTCCGTTGCGATAGGCTTCCACAGACCAGAGCAAATACGCGACTGACCAAAACAGGATTGGAATCCCAACCTTCCAAAAGCGCTTGCGGAAGAAATCGGCGAGCGGTTCACGTTTGCCAAGCAGGAGATACCCACTGACCATGAAGAAAAGCGGCACACCCATGCGAGAAAGTGAATCATAGAAATTGGCTGCTGCCCAATTGGGAGATAAGAGTTCCTCTTTAAAAAAGATCACATACGACAGATGCACCAAGATCACCTGAAAGACTGCCACCACGCGAATCAGGTCGATCCAATAAATATGGGTAGGCTCTGCCTGTGCCGAGGGTTGGGAAACAGCCATCGCGGAAACTATTCGACCTGCTTACGAAAATCTCTGAAATGGATTTGATTGTGCAAATAGATCATCTTGAGCATTTCAACCAATTGCACCTGTCCTAAATATGGATGGCGACCTTCTTTCGCAAGATCATCTTCCGAAAGAGCGGAAACCCAATTGGCTGTGTCCGCGCGCACATCAACGAACTGCTCCAACAACTCCTGCGGTGTCAGGTCTTTGGTCTTCTCCTGCTGCCGGGCATTGTAATGGTCGATCGAGAAATCTTCCGAAGCGCCCAACCCGCCTTCACGAATATTTTTAAATAACTTAAGGAGACCACGTTCCGAGGTCACAAAGTGCGCCAGCACATTGCGGATCGTCCAGGTATCGCCTTCGGTGTAAACTTCGCTCCGCCACTGCTCATCGCTCAGCGTGGCGAAGTAAGCGACTACTTTCTCTCCCTCTTTCTTCAAGCGTTCGGCAAGCCAGGCGGGCGTTGTCTCTGACATTCATACTCCTCTACAACAGCGAATAACCGCCGTCCACGACAACGGTCTGGCCGGTAATATACTCGTTTTTGAGCAAAAATTCGAGCGCGGAGGCAACTTCCTCAGTCGTGGCCGGGCGCTTGAGCGGCAAGCGACCTATCAATCTTTCCCACTCTTCATCCGTCACATTCCTCGAGGGCAACACCAGTCCGGGGGCAATCGCATTGACGCGCACGGACGGCGCAAACGAACGCGCCTGCACCTTTGTGAGCGACTCAAGGGCGGCTTTGCTGACGGTGTAAGACGGGAACCGGCTCCAGGCCTTTCCCGCGCCAATGTCCGACACGTTCACGATCAAGCCACCGCGCTTCATTCTCAGGCAGGCCTGCTGGGCGCAAAGGAACGGGGCCCGTAAATTCAGGTCGAGCGCCGCGTCCCACTCCGC
>JAFGKO010000311.1 GCA_016928525.1 Anaerolineales bacterium
CACCTGAATGGGATCCTGACGGGCGAGGGCGAGATGAGCATTGCCGGGATGCGCATCGAACCGGACAACCTGCCTGCCATCCGCGCAATGGTGGGACTCGTGTTCCAGAGCCCGGACGACCAACTCTTCTCCCCGACAGTGTTCGAGGACGTGGCCTTTGGCCCGCTCCACATGGGACTGCCCGAAGACGAAGTGCACGCGCGAGTCGATGAGGCGCTCGAGATGGTGCGTATGAGCGACTACCGTGAGCGCCTGTCGCACCACCTGAGCGTAGGCGAGAAGAAGCGCATCGCTATCGCAACGGTTTTGTCCATGCGCCCACAGATCCTGGTGCTGGACGAACCCTCGGCGGGCCTCGACCCGCGCGCCCGGCGCGGCCTGATCAACCTGTTACGCGAACTGCCCATCACCATGCTGGTCTCCTCGCATGACCTGTTGATGGTACGCGAGCTCTTCCCGCGCATGGTCATTATGGATGAGGGTAAAATTGTAGCCGATGGCCCAACAGCCGCGTTGATGAACAACGAAGCTCTGCTCGAAGCGCATGGGCTTGAAAAGCCGTAAACTGTTGGTTTCCCTGGCCCGTCGGCCAGGACGGGCGATACGGCGGCGCTGGTTGAGTAGGCCGAAGGCCGTATCGAAACCCGCCGCCTACTCAACCAACGAATAAATAAGGAGTTGCTATGTCCACAGCCCCCAAAGCCGAAATCCTCAACCTGACCGAGATGGTCAGCTACCAGACCGGTTCCGTGGTCAGCCGCCAGATCACCAAGACCGACGCCGGCAACGTGACCCTGTTCGCTTTCGACGCCGGGCAGGAACTGAGCGAGCACACCGCGCCGTTCGACGCCCTGGTGCATGTGGTGGAGGGCGAAGCGGAGATCCTCATCTCTGGCAAATCCTTTCCCCTGAAAGCGGGCGAGGCCATCATCATGCCCGCGGATGAGCCGCACGCCGTCAAGGCAACGTCTCAATTAAAGATGCTGCTGACGATGATCAGGGCTTAGCAAAGAAGAACTCCCCACTGGTGATGCGAACTGGTGGGGAGTTTATTCTACCTATGTCACTTTGTTTTTCAGGAAATGAACTGGTTGTCTTTTGGGCTAAACATGCGATCCATTAACCTTCGCATCCCGTTGAGCAATCCAAAGTGAGCCAACATCAGGAGACTCACTAGCGTAGTGACAATGAAGAAGATTACATCGCCCCACAGGTAATCATATTTGACCTCGGTCAAGAAAATGTAATGGAAGACAATGAAATACAAATGGGCAAAGCTGGTAAGTAGGATTGGTATTGCAAAAGCGGCCAGGCTATGTTTTTCAAGAATCAGGTGCAAGCCAATAAGCGCGACCAAGCCTGCTCCAAACATCGACAGGTACTTAATATAACTTGTGAATATATATTCTTGCTGAAAGAGCCTCGATATGATCAGGATTTGTAAAGCAATGATTCCGCCAAGGATAACCCAGGCGTAAATCCGGATCGCATATGGCAAGATCAAATTTCCAAATGTACGCACCCCAATAACACTGAAAATCCATCCAACCGCATATGCTAAACCCACCACGATGATTTTAGGTAGAACATTATTTGAACCATCCGATACAGGCCTTAGGACACTATAAGCGAACCAGGCTCCGCTAGTCATAGCAACACCCAAACTAATCACGCTGATCAGTAAGATTAATGAACTGAACATCCCCTGTTGAGATAACCCATCATTTTTTCCGGCTCTGGATTTAGGACCCTGACCTACATGCGCAGCTTGTGGAGTTGGCCCTTCGGCACGCTGATTTGATGCACCGGGGATAATAAACGGCGGCACTTTTGGAAGCTCGTTCTTAGGTTTGTCAGCCATATCTCACCAGTTACTTCTGAAATCAGTGTTACGCCTAATGTGGCGGAACAAAGTGATTATCTTTTGGGTTAAACATGCGGTCAATCGACCTTCGCAGCCCGTTAAGAAGTCCAAGATGAGCTAACATCAATATGCTGACCGTTGTGGTAACAAAGAAAAAGATAATGTCTCCCCATACCCTTTCATGAGCAACCTCGGCCACGAATACATAGTGATAGACAAAGGCATACAAATGCCCCAGGCTGGCAAGCAGGATGATGACACCGAATGGAACCAAACTGTGCTTTTCCAGGATCACGTGCAAACCAACGAGGGCAATTAGGCCCGCGCCAAACAACAACAGATATCTAATGTAATTCCAAAGAAGATATTCCTGTTGATAAAGCCTGTATATGATTAAAATTTGTAAAATGAGAATTCCTCCTAGGACAACCCAGGCATAAACTTGGATCACGTAGGGCAGAATCAAATTTCCCAATGAGCGTACTCCGATAACACTGAATATCCATCCAACCGCATATGCCAAACCCACCACGACGACTTTCGATAGAACGTCATTCGCTTCATCAGCCGTTTCTGATGGATTACTTTCGCTGCCGGTTGCATCAGGAGGAATTTTCTCTTGAATTTCTGGCGCATCTGGATTCTTTTCCGGGGCTGACAGTACGCTATAAGCAAACCAGGCTCCGCTAAGCATAGCAACCCCCAAACTGATTACGCTGATCAGTAAAATCAATGAACTGAATATCCCCTGTTGAGCTGCCTGCTTATCGTTCGTAGTTGCGGTTTTGGGAGCCTGAACGACGTGCGCAGTCTGTGGAGGCGGCTTCTCTGCATACTGGTTCGATGCGCCGGGGATAATGAACGGCGGTACTTTGGGGAGGTTGTTTTTAGGTTTGTCAGCCATATCCCTCCGGGCCATAAAACAGGGTCAAGATGATTTTCGGATTGTATCACCTTTTGATAAATGCCGAAAAGTGCAGGTCACGCCCCCACGGGCACCTGTTTTCTGCGCAGCCAGGTTAGAACCATCCCCAACGGGATCAGTGATAGGGCGCCAGCGACAAGCGCAATGACCGTGTAATTGGTGGCTGCAAAAACCAGTCCGCTGCCCAGGCTGCCAATGGCGGAAGCCAGCCCTACCAGCAAGTCATTCACTCCCTGCGTACGGGCGCGTTCGGCAGGGGAGAGTTGGTCAGCCAGCAAGGTCGAGCCGCCCACAAAGCAGAAGTTCCAGCCCAGGCCGAGCAGGAAGAGCGATACCGACAGTGGGAGCACGTCTGGCGAGAGCGGCGCGGTGAGGCAGGCCAACAACAACGTGGCTGCTCCCGTAAAAATGACCGGGCCGCGGCCCCACTTATCCGCCAGGCGACCGGAGACAATGGAAAAAGCGTACATTCCCAGCGTATGCGCTGAAATGACGGCCGAAATGTCGCCGAGTCCGTGGTTGTGTCCTTTCATGTGCAACGATGTGATAACCATGATGGCCACCATGACAACCTGTCCAAGCGCCATGGCAGTGACAGCAATCAGCGCAGCCGGTTCCCGCAGGATGACAGCAATCGGGCGAGCCGCGCCGCCAGGAGCGGATTCGGGAAATAACGCGGCCACCTGTACCCCCACCTCGCGCGGGTCTGGCCGCAAGCCAAGAAAGACGATCACGGCAGCGATCCCAAACAGGGCCATGCTGGCGATGTAAGCGCCAGACAATTCGTCCAGACCGAGGCGGAGAGAGAATGCGCCCATCGGGCCGACCAGCAACGGTCCAAAAATTGCACCGGCGGTGCCGCCCAATACCACGTTCGAGATAGCCGCGCCGCGTTTCTCCGGCGGGTTGACCTCTGCGGCGGCGAAACGTCCCAGCACAACGGCTGCGTTGCCGAAGCCCATCAACACCATGCCGGCCAACATGAGCGGGAGCAGACTCCGGTTGGCAGCCATGACCACAAGCCCTGCCCCTGCTACACCAAGTAACAAACCCAGCGTAATGCCATTACGGCGGCCCACAATATCCATGAGCACACCCCAGAGCGAGGCAGCCAACGCACCCCCCAGCAGAAATACAGCCGAGGGGACGCCCGCCCAGGGATTGCCGCCCAGCCTGGCCCCCAGTATGGAATTCAAAGTTGCCGAGGCGATAAAACCGGCTGAGGCAAGGCTCTGAGCAAGAAAGAGAATGAAAGTGATCTTGCGTGCTATTCGGGATAATTCGGTCATAAATTGTCCTTTTTTGAGGGGCTATTATAACCCTGATACGCAGTGCCAAGGAAAGAGAATTTGTTATCGAATTTGAATATTCCTCCCCGGAATCGAGGCTATAATCTTATTATCATGAATATTCCCACAAAACCTGCTTCAAAGCGCAAAACAGTCGGGGTATTCCTCGCAGAGATCAGCCGCGTATGGGGGACAGAATTCATGGCGGGAATTGAGCAGGCCGCCCAAGAACATGATGTCAACCTGGTATGCTTTGTGGGTGGCAAGCCGTCTTCCTTGATGGCTCCCGGCCAACTGCAAAATTCATACGGTCTTTATGATCTTGTCAAGCCGAATCAATTTGACGGGTTAATCCTGGCTGCGGATATCGCCCACGGATTGAACCCAAGGGAGATCAAAGACTTTTGCCGAACGTTCGCGCCCACGCCCATGGTTGCTCAAGCTATCGAAGCCGATGGCGTGCCCCATCTTCTGGCCGACAACCAGAAAGGCATGAAAGCCATCGTGCGCCATTTGATCGAGGTGCATGGATATAAGCGTATTGCCTTCATCCGCGGCGTCGAAGGACAGATCGAAGCTGAAGAACGTTACCGCGCCTATAAGGATGAACTGAACGCCCACGATATCCCCTTCAACGAAAAATTAGTTGTGCAGGGTGATTTCACGCCTGACAGCGGGCGCGCCGCCATCCGCACACTGATGGATAAGCGCGAAATCCGCTTTCAAGCTGTTGTGGCCGCCAACGACCGCATGGCTTTTGGCGCGCTGGAAGCGCTGCAAATGCGCGGGATTCCGGTACCCGAAACCATTGCTTTAACAGGCTTTGACGACGTGCGAGAAGCCCAATCTCTGGGTGTACCGCTCACCACCGTTCGCCAATCGTTTTCCGAACTTGGCCGGGATGCCTTCCAAACCCTGCTGCAACGCATGGAGGGAAAACAGGTACCACACACTCAGGTAGTGGACACAGACATGATCATCCGCTGGTCTTGCGGCTGTCTGCCTGAAACCGTTCGTTACGCAACGGTCGCGCCTCGGGACGTAGCTCGCACCGGGCGGCTGGAAAATAAGCGCGATGCAGCCATAACAGCCTTGCTTTCTGCAGCGAACCTCGATTCATCCGATCAGGATCTTGACCAGTTCAAAGACATCTTTGGGCGCATGTGGGATGTTTTCCTGAGCAGTATGGAGGATGATGTCAAAGACGGTGACTTCTTGCGCATCACAAATACCGCTATCGATATGCTGCAACGGCATGGACGCGACCCGGGCGCATGGCACAACGTCATCTCCATGCTACGGCGCTACGCGCTGGCCGGCATGGTAAGGCAATCCGATATGCTGCATGCAGAAAACCTGTTTCAACAAGCACGCCTGCTGACCGGCGAACTCTCCCAACGTGCGCAAGCTTACAATCGTCTCCAATTCGAACAACAAGAAGACGTGTATCAGGATTTTGGTTTTGCCATGGCGCCCGCTATGACCCTGGAGGAGATCGGTGATGCCATCACCCAGAACTTCCCCAACATGGGTATCGAGCGTTGGTATGTCATGTTCTATAGCGATGTGACCTCCCCGACACCCACAAACGCGCCGCCGCCTGAGAGCTACCGCCTTTTGTTCCAGTATGACGACAAGCAATTCAAGATCCCGACCCAGACCACCAATTTAGGTACTGGCAGCCTTGTCCCGCGCGGGAAGGAACCTGAAGACCACCGTTATACGGCTGTCGTCATGCCGCTTTCGCTGGCGCGCAACCGCTTCGGCTTTATGTGGGTTGAAAAGGGGCCAAAAAGCTGGGATGTATATACCCGCATCCGCAACCTGGTAAGCAGTGCACTTTTGCGCACCATGCTTGTCCAGCAACGTGAACAGGCCCGGCAAGAAGTGGAACGCCTGTTGGATGAAGCCCGCGAACGCACTGCAGAGTTGGCGATTGCCAAGGAGGCAGCCGAGAAAGCTGCGAATGAGAACGAGAAGTTATACGAAGCGGAGCAGGCACGTCGTCGTATGACAGAAACGCTGGCGCACGCTTCACGTCAACTATCGTCCTTGGTGAAGGTCGAAAAAGTACCCCAGCAAATATTGGAACAATTGAAAACCGTCCTGCCATTCGACCGGGGCATCGTCTTCCTGGAAGATGTGAATGGAAATCCCGGCGTGGCGGCGCATCATGGTTTGCCTGAGTCGGCGCCAATCGATACATTACGCTATGTTTTAGAGGCGGATGGCCAGGAAAGAGATATGTACGATGCTGTCGCTCGTGAAAAAGAAACCATTCAAATCGGCGATATCAATAGCATGAAAGGTTGGGAACAGCCTGATTGGCTTCCAATGGATCGTTCCTGGCTGGGGACGCCCCTGTATTTCCAGGATAAAACGATGGGCATGATGGTGGTGTCACGCAAGGGTGCCTGGGCTTTCGATAAAGATGACAACTTGATGGTAAAAACATTCGCCGTGCAAGCTGCCATTGCAATCGAGAATGCACGCCTGTATGACCAAGAAGACCGTCTCAACCAATTATTGAACCGCACTGCAGAACAACAGGTCAATGAATTGAGCAAGGCGTACGACACATTAGCAAAACTTGATAAAAATAAGTCCACGTTCATCCAGGTCGCTGCGCATGAGTTGCGCACTCCCCTGACGGTCATCAAGGGGTACCTGGGTATGTTGCGCGGACAACCGACCATTGCGAATAATGAGACGCTTATCCAGGCTGTGGACGGCGTGTTGCAAGGCACCAATCGTTTGCATCAGATCGTCAACAGCATGCTGGATGTCGTCAGACTCGAAAACCAGGTGCTTACACCACACGTGGAGCCTACCCCCATCGCTCCCATGTTGCGCCTGATCCAAAAAAGTTACCAGAAAGATCTCGAATCACGAAACATCAACCTGGAGCTGGATGAATCCATCAATGGTCTTCCGCCGCTTATGGTTGATTCTGAGCTGTTCCTGAAAGCCCTGGACAATGTGATCGTCAACGCAATCAAATATACGCCGGATGGTGGTTCGGTCACAGTCGATGTATCCACGGTAGAAGACGACAGGCAGGGAAGGTGTGTAGAAATCCGCACACAGGATACCGGTATCGGCATCGACCCGGCCAATCTGGACATCATCTTCGAAAAATTGTATCAATTGGGCAAAGTAGAACTGCACTCATCAGGGCGCACCAGTTTCAAGGGCGGCGGTCCGGGGCTGGGATTGGCAATTGCAGCCGGCATCATCAAAGCGCACAATGGCAAGATATGGGCCGAAAGCCCCGGGTATGACGAGAAGAAATTTCCGGGAAGCACCTTCTTCATCCGGCTTCCATTACCGAAAGAAAAAGCAGACACATAGAAGGCGGAGGTTTTGGAACCTCCGCCATTTTGATTTTCGCTTCTTTCCGGCCCGCCCCTGTTACCGTTACATAACTGATTCTAATCCCTGACCCCATACCAATCGCCGCCATTAAAGTCGTCAAAGAAAATTTGACGGTCTTCCTCATCTTCGATGGCTGCTCCCGTTTTATCGGCCATGGCAATATATTTTTGCGCTTCCGCTTGATTTCCTGCTAATGCCTGTGTGCGAGCCATACACTCGTAGGCAAAGGCAAAGTCGAAATCAGAAAGTAGGTTTTTATACTGTTCGGTCAGTTCCAGGCAACGTTGTGCGTATTGCAAGGCAACCTGCGTATTTCTGAGCACGATATTGATCCGCACCAGCATCCACACGCCTCGTTGCAGATGCACACCGGTCCCGGCGACGCGCCAGTGTGCCAGGGAGGCATGAGCGTACTCTACCAGTAATTCGTTTTCTTCCCGCGTGCGTTCCTGCTTATCGAGCAATTCCCAGGTCTTGCCGTTGAATTGCTTGGCAAAGTGAAGCTGGGCCTCAGATTCGGTAAAAGTTTTCTCTTTTGACATTTTTACCTCTAAATAACGACTTGTGTTATGCACTACTTGTAAATAAGAACCCTAAATGGTCAATTCGCCTCGCAGCACAGTCACCGCGCTACCGCCCACTTTGACGGCTTGGATATCGTCTCGCGGGCCCACTACTTCGACATAGGCCTGTCCCGGACGGCTCATCCAGTGTCCCTGCTCGGCGATAAAGGTGGGACTATTGATCAGTCCATAATGCCAGAGATAAGCAGCCATACCACCGGTAGCCGAGCCGGTAAAGGGATCCTCCATCGTATCGGGTGGGACGCCGAAATGACGGGCAAAGGTCTGCCCGTTTTCTATTCCCTGTAAACAAAACAAGTGTGGGCTGAAAAAGTCGCTGTTCTTGCGCAAGGCTGTGTATTTTTCAACGTCGAGGATTGCTTTGCGCAGCGAATCGTGCGATTTGAGCGGGATCATGAGCTGCGGCGTGCCCGTGCTGACGGTCTGGATGGGAGCGCCGGGGAGCAGGTCAGAGTCGGTTAAACCGAAGGCAGGCAGAACGTCCGAGGCCCGATGCGTGGACAGGAACTGCGGCACCCGCTGTGACATGACGATCCGGTCCACTATCCCATTTTGCGCGAAGATTTCCACATCGATAGGCCCATCACGCAGTTCGAGCGGGATCTTGAGATACTCGCCGGGCAGGGACAGCCGCCCTGAGTCGACCAGCGCGTAGACGGTAGCGATGGTGGGATGCCCAGCCAGCGGGATCTCCTCGGCGGGGGTGAAGTAGCGCGCGCGGAAATGGCCGTCAGGTTTCTTCCAGACAAAAGCGGATTCGGAGAGATTCATTTCCCGGGCGATGGCCTGCATGCTGGCATCGCTGAGGTCGGCGGGGTCGAAGAGCACGGCACAGGGGTTGCCACCTAGAGGATAGGTGGTGAAGGCATCGACTTGATAGAGGAAATAAGCAGGCATGGAATGCTCCTTTATTACAATGACATTCGAAAATCTTCTTGTTTGTCAGAGGAATATATTGTATATTGAAATCATATAATGCCCCCGGTCACAAATTGCGCTTCCTACATCGTCAAAAAGGCGCAATTTGTGACCGTGAAGGGTATAACAGGAGGTTGCCATGACTGAAATGGAAGAGAAGCCCAAAGTTAGTAAAGAGGCGATGACTGCCATCATTGTCACTGGAATCGTTTCTATCTTCTGTATTCTGGCCTGCACAGTAATAATAGTCGTGTTCATTTTGAACGCACCCTGGTAAGGCTGGAACGAGAATGTGAAATTGCTGGAAATTGAGAGTGTCGTCCCAACTTCAGATACGATCACCATGTGAAATTTGCTGGTGGAAAGATGTTCCAGGATACTGACGGATTCCAAGAACTTATAAGCATATATGCCAGGGATAAATCAGCCAATTCTATCGGCTTATATCTTGGTGCCGGTGTGAACCTGCCAACCAGGCAAGTCAAAGAACCGTATTACGACACGTATTCATGGGGAGACCTGCTGCGTGCAGTTTACAACCGGAATATGATCCAATATCGTGAGTCCTTTGAAAAGCTGAAAAACAGGTACCGTGATGACTGGCCGGGATTGGCTGAGGCTTTGGTCGGCAAAATGAGTGTCGAAAAATTGGTGGATGAAATCGACCTGCTTTTTTATCATTGCCTGCCGCGAGGTGACAAGTACGGCCGCTTGAGCAAGCGCATGCTGGACCAGGCTCCCACGCTGCATGCCGCCATCTGTTTCACGGCGCGCATAAAAAATAACATAGAGGATAAATGGACGTTTGAACGAAACCCAAAGATTTGTACCGTGATCACTCCCAATTATGACTTCTTTTTCGGCGCGGGCTGGACGCGCTACCAAACTTTTTCAGATCACTGGAAGGTTATGACTCCATTTAGCGAGGAAAAACCTAAGCCGACACAACGGATCATTAGCTATATCCACGGATATATTCCTTATCGTTTGAGTTATAGAAAGGAGCTTGTGCTGACCAGGGAAAGCTACGAGAACGCCTACAACAAAAAGGATGGCTTCGCCCGCAAAGCATTCGAAAAGGCAGTTGGCAAATACAACCTGATCTTTATCGGTACATCCTTTAGTGATCCACCCATAAATCAAATCTTAAAGGGGGCAAAAAAGAAGAAACGTCGTACTCGACACTTTGTCATAGAAAGATCCCCAGATCCTGATAAGCTTGCCCTGTTTGAAGAATTGGGAATCATCCCAATCATTGTCGATGATTACGCTGAAATAGCTGCTGTGCTTGAAAAACTCTACTGCGCTGGTCTCGAGCAAAGTGGTTGGGAGAGGTTTGGACTCACAAACGTTGCCTATTGGGAGAGGTTGAAAGTGGGTCCTGAAAAATAATGCAAACGGCCCTACAAAGTCCATGGGGCTGCTTGCTGACTGCTGATGGCTGAAGAACTTAAATATGTATCGGACTGCCTTCCGCGCCGTGCGCCGCTTCCATGATCACTTCGGAGAGCGTGGGGTGGGCGTGCACGTTGCGGGCGATCTCGGCGGGGGTCAGTTCCATCATGTGCGCCAGAGTCAATTCGGGCAGCAGTTCGGTCACTTCGGGACCGATCATGTGCGCGCCCAGGATTTCGCCATATTTTTCATCCACCACCAGCTTGACAAAGCCAGCGTAGTCGCCCAAGCCGAGCGCCTTGCCGTTCGGTTGGAAGGGAAAGCGCCCGATCTTGACCTGGTAGCCGCGTTCCATAGCCTGCGCTTCAGTCAAGCCAAAGGATGCGACCTGCGGCTGGCAGTACGTTGCGCGCGGCATCATCTCGTAATCCAGCGTGACGGTCTCCGCTCCGGCAATGTTCTCGGCGCAGACGATGCCCATGGCCGAGCCGACGTGCGCCAGCATCAGTTTGCCGGTCACATCGCCGATGGCCCAGATACCGGGAACGTTGGTGACCATGCGCTCGTCGATCTCGATGAAGCCGCGCTCTGAAATCTTGACTCCCAATTCTTCCAACCCCAGCCCGGACGAATTGGGGCGGAACCCGATCGCCACCAGCGCCTGCTCGGCTTCGAGAGTTGTTTCTTTCCCCTCGGCGCTGACCACCACCTTGACGCCTGTTTTGGTCGTTTCCACTGATTCGACCTTGTGCCCGGTCAGGAAATTGATGCCGTTCTTCTTGAAGTTCTTCTCCAATTCCTTGCTGACTTCCTCGTCTTCCAGCGGGACCAGATGGGGCAGCATCTCGACAATGGTCACTTCCACGCCGTAGGAATTCCAGATGGTGGCGAACTCCACGCCGATGGCGCCCGCGCCGATGATGACGGCTGATTTGGGCAGCTTGTCCTGCATGATGGCTTCCAGGTAGGTGACGACTTTTTCGCCATCCACTTTCCACGCGCCGGGGACTGACGCGGTCGCGCCGGTCGCCACGACGATGTTTTTGGCGGAAAGTTCTGTGGCTTTGCCCTCCGCATCGGTCACGGTGACAGTTCCAGGCTTGGGAAGATGCGCTGTCCCCATGTAGACGGTGATCCCGTTCTTCTTCATCAAGAAACCGACGCCCTTGGTCAGGCGGTCCGAGTTCTGGCGCGAGCGTTTGAAGGCCACGCCGTAGTCGAGGGACAGGTTGTCGAACGAGAATCCAAAGTCCTTGCCACGTTCGCGCAGGATGTGGGCGATCTCCGCGTTGCGCAGCAGCGATTTGGACGGGATGCAGCCCACGTTCAGGCACACGCCGCCCATCCATTGTTTGTCGACGATGGCGGTCTTCTGTCCGAGTTGCGCAGCGCGGATGGCAGCCACGTAGCCGCCGGGGCCCGCGCCGATCACAACGACATCATACGTTTCAGTCATGTTTGTCTCCGTTAGAGTTGATTCCAATAAGGCGAAGTAATTATACCCAGGGCAGTCACAAATTTTGCTTCTTTCTGAGCGGGAAAGCGCAATTTGTGACCGTAGGTATTTTATAACAACTATCGTTTGCGGGCTGTCATCAAGAAGATCGGGAAATTCCTTTTTTCCTTAGCGATCATCTTTTTGATTCCATAGGCGTTCGAGAAGCGCACGTCGGTAAATCCGGCGGCTTCGACCCGTTTTTGCAGCCTGTCGCGATCAAACCCGTGATGGACGTCGGTCGAGCCGTCGGTGTGGAAACTGCCGTCTTCCTTGTCCAGGTCAGCCACCACCAACCAGCCACCCGGTTCCAAAATATCATAGAATCTGCGCAGGATGCCGTCCGTGTCGTGGATGTGGTGCAACACCATCAGCGAATAGGTGACGGGGAATTTCTGCGCCGGAAGCGGATCCACGGAGAGATCGAGCCGGACCGGGTGCATGTTGGCCGCTTTCGCGGCCTTGATCTTTTCTGACAACACTTCCAACATGCCTTGCGATGTGTCCGCCAGTGTGATGGACGCGAAATCCGCCTGCAAAGCAAAACTGAGCAGGCCGGTCCCGCAGCCAACCTCTAACGCGGACATGCCGGGTTTAATGTTCACTGCCGCGCGGATGGCGTTTGCCACCGTGCGGGCGCGTTGTACTTTCATGGGATCGGAGTCCCAGTCTTTAGCGCGTGCGTCGAAATCTGTCATAATATTTTTGTGTCCCGCTAGGAGCGCTTTGCGCGACGTGGCGGTCTCCTGTTGGTGGGGAAATCTTGTTGAAGGATTTCCATGATTAATTGGAGATTGCTTCGCTCGTTATCACTCGCTCGCAATGACATACTTAACTCCAATTCTCCAGCGTCTCTTTGACTTTCATCAGGAACCAATCTGCCGAGGCGCCGTCCAGGATGCGGTGGTCGAAGACGAACGACAGGTACACCATCGGGCGGATGGCAATCGAGTCGTTACCGTCCATGTCGGTGACCACGACCGCGCGTTTCTGCATCGCGCCCACGCCCAGAATCCCACACTGCGGCTGGTTGATGACCGGGAAAGCGAACAGCGATCCACTGATGCCGTGGTTGGTGAGTGTGAATGTCCCGCCTTTGACATCATCAGGATTGAGCTTCTTCGCGCGGGCGCGATTGGCGAAGTCATTGACCGCGCGCGCCATCCCCAGCAGCGATAGTGAGTCCGCGCCCTTGATGACCGGCACGATCAACCCTTCCTCGCCAAGCGAAGTTGCCATGCCGATGTTGATGGTCGTATGGATGAGCAGCCCTTCGTCGGTCCAGGAAGAATTGACGTTCGGGTAAGCTTTCAATCCAGCCACGATAGCCTGCATGAAATAGGCCGTGAAGGTCAGGTTGACGCCGTCCTTTGCAAAAACTGCCTTGTTGGCTTTGCGGTGGGCAACGACGCGCGACATGTCCACTTCCATCACTGTCAGTACGTGCGGGGAAGTATGCTTCGACATCACCATGTGCACGGCGATTTGTTTTCTGATCGTAGAATGTTTGATTAACTGATCCCCAACGGCGGGCGTAATTGTAGGTGCGACGTGCGGAGTACGGAGTGCGGGCTGACGGCTGACCGCTGACGGCTGACCGCTCTCTACGAAATTCAACACATCTTTCTTCGTGATGCGCCCATTCAATCCCGTGCCGGGCACATCCTGTAAATTCACGCCATGCTCGGCAGCGATTTTAGCGACAACAGGCGAAATGAAACCAAGGTCTCGGTCGGTGGTAGATAGCTGGTGGTTGACAGCAGGTGCTTGAACAGCAAGTGTTGACGCTTGAGTCTTTTCATCTCTCTTTTCGGATGGCAGTTCCTCACTGCCTACCGTCGACTGTCCACTGTCAACCGCTTCACCAGGTTGACCAATAAATGCCAAGACTTCCCCCACCTTCGCTACCGTGCCTTCCTGCATCTCGATCTTGATCACTGTACCCGATACCGGTGCAGGGATTTCGGTATCCACTTTATCGGTATTGACCTCCAGCAACGGTTCCAATTCGTTGATCGAGTCGCCTTCCTGCTTGAGCCATTTCGTGACGGTGACTTCTTCTACGCCTTCGCCTAACAGCGGCACTAAAACTTTTATTGCCATAATTACTCTCCAGTTGGTAGTCGGTGGTTGACGGTTGGTAGTCTAGCGATTAGGTAGACTGTTTATGAGCGCGTAAAGCTTCTTTCGTAAAACTTGAATTTGCTCAAATAAACCATCAACATCATTTGTTTTTAAATATTCGAATTCCTGAGCTAGCACCAGTTGGGTATCCACTTCGGCCAGTGAGCCGAGCGCAATGTGTAAAAAACGACGGAAATCGCCCGGTGCTTTTCTTGCCTGACCTTCGGCAATATTAGATGGTACCGACACTACAGCACGGCGAATCTGGTCTGCTAACGCGTAAGTTTCATGCTTGGGAAATTTCTCAGTAAGTTTGTAAATAGCTTTCGCAAGCTGAATACTATCTTGCCAGACCACCAAATCCCGATAATTTCTTGAAGGCTTCTTTTCTTCCATTTGAACACCTACTATCAACTCCCTACTGCCTACCGAAGCGACGGATGTGTCGCGGGATCCACCTCATGCATCATCTCATACACCGCATCGAAGATTGTCTCCGCGTTTGGCTTGGACCAGTAATCGCCGTCAGAGCCGTAAGCAGGGCGATGGGGTTTGCCGGGTAAGGTGGCCGGGGCAGAGTCGAGCCAGTAGTAACCGCCCTGCTTTTCGAGCACTTCCCGCATCATATAAGCGGACGTTCCACCAGGCACATCTTCATCCACGAAAATGACGCGGCTGGTCTTCTTCAAGGATTCAACGATTTTTCCGTGAATGTCGAACGGCAGCAGGGATTGCACGTCGATGATTTCCACATCGATGCCAACCTCAGCTAACTTGTTGGCCGCGTCCATGGCGATCCGGCAGCAGGCACCGTAGGTCACCAGCGTGACATCGTTGCCTTCGTGGATGACTTCGGGCACACCCAATAGGGTGGTGTACTCACCGATGTTATCGGGCAGTTTCTCCTTCACGCGGTAGCCGTTCAGCACCTCAACCACGATGGCGGGTTCGTCGGCGTGCAACAGGGTGGTGTAGAAGCCCGCCGCACGGGTCATGTCACGCGGCACCAGCACGTACATGCCGCGCACCAGATGAATGATACCTGCCATCGGCGATCCGGAATGCCAGATGCCCTCCAGCCTGTGCCCGCGCGTACGCACGATGACCGGCGCCTTTTGCCCGCCTGCCGTACGCCAGCGCAGGGTCGCCAGGTCGTCGCTCATCAGTTGCAGCGCGTACAGCAGGTAATCGAGATACTGGATTTCCGCGATCGGCCGCAGCCCTCTCATCGCCATACCGATAGCCTGCCCCAGAATCGTGGCCTCGCGGATGCCCGTGTCGGTCACCCGCAGCGCGCCATACTTCTCCTGCATTCCGCGAAAACCCTGGTTCACGTCGCCCAGGAAACCCACGTCTTCGCCAAAGGCGATCAGGCGCGGTTCCCTGTCCAGCAATTTGTCGAAGGCTGCGTTCATCACCTCGAAGCCCATCACCGTCGGCGAATCCTGTGAATACGCGGGCTTCACCTCGGGGACGGCCAGCGCCGTCCCGCTGTACAGGTGCGAGCCGTAGCGCTCATCGTTGATTTTGTCCTGTTCATTCTTCCAGGTCACCAGCACTTGCTTGACGGGATTCTCATCCAGACGCAGGACTCGCAGGGCTTCATGCACGGTCATGTGGACGTCGCGCCTCGTCACCGACGGCAGGTCTGCCAGCCGTCCTTTGAGTTTTTCCAATTCTGATACTTTGGACGAACTACCTGCCACCTCGTCGAGCATGTCCAGGACCTGGGCGCGCTCCTCCAACAGCGGATTGAGATATGCTTCCCAGGCGCTTTTACGGATCCCTTCTACAGCCGCTCGATCGGCCTCTTCCACGGAAGCAAGCTCAGGGTCCGAAATGATGCGGCTCTCTATCATCCACTCGCGCATTTTCTTGATGCCGTCGAAGTCCGCTTCCCATTGCAGGCGCTCGGGCGTCTTGTAACGTTCATGCGAACCGGAGGTGGAATGTCCCTGCGGCTGGGTGACGTCGGTGACATGCACCAGCGCCGGGATGTGATACTGGCGGGCGATCTCGGCGGCGGACGCGTAAGTTTCGAGCAGGGCGGGATAATCCCAGGCGCGGACGCTGTACAGGTCGTAGCCACGGTCGCAAGCCTCGGCGGGACAGGGGTCGCGCTGGAAGCCGCTCAGGATGGCGCCGATGTTCTCCTTGACCATCTGGAACTGGTTGGGGACGGAGATGCCGTAGCCGTCGTCGTAGATGGTGATGATAGAAGGCGCATGCAGCACACCGATGGCGTTGACCGACTCCCAGAAGATGCCCTCGGCAGTGGAAGCGTTGCCGATGCTGGCCCAGGCGATCTCGTCACCATTATGTGAGAACTCCGAGAATTGATGCAATTCTTCGAGCTTGCGGTAAACCACCGAGGCATACGCCAGCCCGACGGTGCGCGCCATTTGTGTTGCAGTGGGCGAAACGTCGGCAGCTACGTTGTAGTTCTGGGTCTGGTCTTTCCAGCGGCCATCAGGATACAAGTAACGCGTGGCGTAGTGGGCGTTCATCGAGCGGCCAGCAGTGGCAGGATCGTGCTCCACATCGGCGTGGGCGTAGAGTTGGGCAAAAAATTCCTGGATGCTCGTGGTTCCCAGGACGAACATCCAGGTCTGGTCGCGGTAGTAGCCGGAGCGCCAGTCGCCTTTGCGGAAGGCGCGCGCCATGGCAAGCTGAGCGATTTCCTTGCCGTCGCCGAAAATGCCGAACTTGGCCTTGCCGGAAAGCACCTCGCGGCGGCCAATCAGGGATGCTTGCCGTGACTGGTAGGCCAAACGGTAGTCTTTGAGGATTTCTTCGGGGGGCAGGGGTAAGGGATGGGGGGGCTTTTTGGGCATTTTTTTCAGACTTGAGATGTTAGACTTTAGACTTTAGCCAGGAGTTCTAAAGTCTAATCGCTGAAGTCTAAAGTCTATTACGAGTGGTTCAGTCTGATTATAACGGAAAAGAATATTTATTCGGTATTACACGAAGACAGTATATAATTGAATAGATTTCTATTAGCACTATGGAGAAGTAAATATGCTTGAGGAATTGTTAGTCACAACTCTTGGTTCGACTATTGCGAAATTGTGTTTAGGATGGTGGTTAAAAAAACCCGAATTTGCCATCAATGCAACAGAAGGAGTGGTAGATTATTTAGCTAAGTTAACTGGTGATGTAATTGCTGCTCGACGAGGAAATCGGCATTACGAAATATTAAGTGAGAGAGCAGCTGAAAGATTGAGCTATTTCTTAGAATGTGAATTTTGGGGCGTAACGGAAAATGGCTTATCACCAATTTGTCTAGCAGTCTCTGATACCATCCAATCCGCACCTATCTCTTTAGATCTAATGGTGAAGAGAAATTTGGATCCAAGTGAACTTGCCGAATTTTATCAAAGCGGTTCTAGAAAATTCACTCGAGATTTTTCCGATTTCGAAAAATCTATATACTACCGCTTGCTTTCTGAAGCCTGTACATTGGCTATAGAATTCAGTGCGAATTTGCCAAATTTTAATCAAAGAACACTTAGAACCTATCTCTAAACTTCGCATTTTCGCCAGCAGATGATGGCACAGGCAAAGAAAAGCAAGGACAAATAATTAGAGGCCTTC